>CAYRDO010000045.1:6715-21494 GCA_964422985.1 uncultured Rhodohalobacter sp.
TACCGTGCTGCCCGGCAGTTTTATCGCCCGTCCCACCGACAGCGGCAATCCTGGCGAACATCACGTGCGCATCGCGTTGGTGGCCACGCCCGAAGAGTGCATGGACGCGGCAACCCGCATCAGAAACTTTTTGGTACCGACATCAATCGCACCGGCCGGGATCGTCACATTCTCATTTTGGATGGCCATAATAATGTCGCCCATCGCCACACCGTAGTATTTCAGCTTCTGCAGGTCAACGTCAACCTGCACCTCTTTCTCGATACCACCGGCAAGGTTTACTTCCAGAATCTGCGGGATTGTTTCAATCCGGTCCTGAAGGTCTTCTGCTACCATTTTCAGCTCGTCGAGACCATAGGCTCCGGAAACGTTCACCTGCATAATTGGAAACTCCGATGCATTAATCTCCTCGATCATCGGGTCTTCTGCAGCCGACGGTAACTCCGGCTTGGCCAAATCTACTTTTTCACGAACCTTTTGCAGGGCATCATCAATATTTACATCTGTATTGAACTCCAGGTTAATACTGGAATATCCTTCAGTGGTGGTTGATGACATCTCCTTAATATCAGAGATAGTAGCTAGTTCCTCTTCCAGCTTTCTCGTAACCAAACTTTCCATATCCACAGGACTCACTCCGGGATACAGGGTAATCACGATAATATTCGGGATCGTAATATCCGGCTGTGCCTCTTTCGGAATAGACAGGTACGACTGGATTCCCATAAGGGCGATCAGAACCACCACTACCAGTACACTTACCCGGTTATTGATAGAAAACGAACTCAGCCCAAACTCTTTACGGGCTTCCGGAGGCGCCGTTGTCTTTTTGATAGGACTACTATTTTGATCTTCACTCATGGCTAATTTTACTCACTTTCTTTGTCGGCAACCATCGCAGATTGCTCTTCTTCAACATGTACAATTCTGGAACCATCCTGTAAATACGAAGAGCCCAGAGTAATTAATTCCTCACCAACGGTAAGGCCATCATTTATCACAACATTATTTCCATAATTCGGTCCCAGGCTCACGACTCGTTCATTCGCAACGGGATTTCCCTCCTCATCCTCACCGGCAACATATACCACATCATTTCCTTGTTTTTGATATACATACTCCTCGCCGATCACAATTGCGCCTTCAACCCGTTCTGTTTCCAGGCGAACATTTGCAATCATATCAATCTTAATCTGACTCAGATCAGCAGGCATATCAATTTCCACAGAAAATGTTCGGTTTGTCGGATCGATTGTATTTCCGATATGGGTCACAGGCAGTTCGTATCTCGTTTCGGTGTCAAAATCAAACCACACTTCGGCATTATCACCTAGCTCAATTGCCCCTGCATAGCGTGCAGGAACACCTAATTCCACTTTTTTACTACTTTTATTGATGAGTCTGAAAACCGGAGTTCCGGGTGATACCATTTCTCCAACTTCGGTAAAAACGGTTTCCACGATTCCGCTAAATGGTGCAGAGATAGAGGTGTTTTCAAGATCAACACGAATGGATTCAAGCGCTGCCAGGTTTTGCTCATACGCATATTTGGCATTCAGGTAATCAATTTCGGAACCGATGTTTTCTTCTTCATACAATCGTTTCAACCGCTCATAATTTTCCTTTGATTGAGAAGTTGTGGCCTGAAGACGATTCAATTCCTGCTGCAATTTTCGATCATCCACCTTAATTACGGTTTGACCTTCCTGTACATTCTCACCCTCTTTTTTTGCGAGGTTCACAATACGTCCGCTTACTTCAGCAGAAACCTGAACATCATTATTTGTAGTAACCGTACCAACCTGCTGCAAATAGCTTTCAAAAATCTGCGGCTCCAGTCGTTGGGTTTCTACATTTACGGTTTTCACCGCTTGCTCGGGTTCGGCTGTTTCCGTCTCGCAGGCATAGAAAACCCCGAGAGCAAGAATTGCGATTATGATTCCTTTAACGTTTTTCATTTTTGATTGGATTGATTTTTAAAATTCGTATTCAGTTTCGTCGATCATTGGTACCATTCCAATGGCCATATCAAAATCGGCCTTGGTGTTCAGGTAATCCGCTACTGAAAGCGCATAATTTAATTCCGCTTCCCGTACCTGAAGTTCTGCTTCGGTCACTTCGAGTTGAGACCCCACTCCATTTTCGTATCTATTTTCGGCAATCTCATACCCCCGTTGAGCCTGATTCACCGCACGCCTTCTTGCACTGGCGGTTTCCTCCAGGTTTCTCAGTCGCTCTAAGTTTGTCTCGTATTCGTTCAGCGCCGTCTTCTCCGCGGCCCATTCCTGAACCTCTAGATCTCTTCTCTCAATCTGTGCGATGTTCAGATTTGCCATTCTCTCAAATCCTGTAAACAGGGGAAAGCTCACATTTACCATCAGAGTCTGGAATCGAACAGCATTTTCAAAGGGTCGGGGTGATCCCGGTTGAGCCGCTGTCCATTGCAGGTTATAATCCGCCGTGATGGTTGGCAAAAATCGGCTTTTTATCGCCCTTATTTCTCGCTCTTTCAAATTTTGTTGAACATCCAGCACTCTCAAATCACCACGCTTGCCTCGCATCACATCCAGGGCTTCTTCCTGGGTAAGTGTGGGCAATGGCGTGGCATTCACAATGTCGTAGATCGTTTCATTTTCAACCCCACCTTCCGCAGGATTGTTGATTTGATATTCACTTAAGCTTCCCACAATCTCCAGCTGCATATCAATTGGCAGGGCCATCAACTCTTTTAAATTCCTGTGAGCCTCCTCAACAGCAAGTTGTGCATCTTTTAATTGTGGCTCTTGATTCGCCAGTTGCACTTCGAGGCGCAGAACATCATACTCTTCAATCAAACCTGCTTCATATCTCTTTTCGTTCTCCTCGAGATTTCTTTCGATCCGGTTGATGGTGGCTTCCTGCAACCGCAACTGCTCTTCGGCGATTAAAACCGCATGAAATGCTTTCCGGGCCTGGGTTATGATTTCCTGAATGGTGGAGCGAAGAGCTTCTTCCTGAACCGATTGAAACACACTGGAACTGCTGATGCCTACAATTGCCTCACCTCTGAAAATATTTTGCGAAACGGTGATGCCACCCTGCCAGTTGTTATCGGTACCAAATTGCAAAGGCACTAACTCATCCGGATCTGCATTCGGGTCAAAAAATGTGGCCGGCACAAAGTTGACCGGAATTTCAATGTTTCGGGTAAAGGTAGCTGAACTTGTAACATCCGGGAGTACTTCGCTCCAGGCCAGTTTTACCTGCTCATCAGCATTTTCTACAGACAAAATTGCACGCTTTACCTGTGGATTATTCACAACCGATAGTTTAATCACCTGATCAATTGTGAGTTCATTGTCATCCGGCATTTCCACTTTAACATCTTGCGAAAGGCCGACCTGATAGACCCCTAAACACAGGCTCAGAATTATTAAAAGCAGCTTTGATAGTTGAGTCGTTTTTAATTGCATGTCCCTTTTTTATCCAAATCTTAATTAAAACAGATACTTGCTACGATCCTTACATTTCTTTGTTACAGATTTTCTGACTGGTAGTCATAATTTTTCATCCCTTGCCCCACCAACTGCATAAACGTGGCAATGAGAGATTCGAGACTGAAATCGATATCGTCCAAAACTGCCATGTGGTCTTCTTTCTGCTTCATAAATGCCATATGCACAATTCCTTTCGATGCCCCCCAAATAATCAGCCCGAGCTGTTTCGGATCAAATGTGGAATCGATACTACCGTCTTGCATCCCTATTTGAAGGGATCTGACGATATAGGTCATCGCCTGACGGGCATTTTCCTCGCACTTTCTTGCCATCGGGCCTTCGGGAAGTGCATCACGGTTTCGCAGGCCTTCATAATAATTGAAAGCATTGAAATACAATGGGTTATCTGTGATAAACCTGAAGTAACACTGACCCAGTTTCTCAACCATTTCTAACCCGGTGATATCCTGTGTAAGAACCTGACTCATCTCCTGCGTTAAAATCTGTGATCCACGATCACAAATGGCCAGGAAGATGGAATTTTTATTTTTAAAATAAAGATAGAGAGACCCCTTGCCCATTTCGGCCTTCTCGGCAATCTCATCCATCGTGATATTTTCGAAGCCACGTTTCTCAATGATCTTCTCAGTCACATCGATGATAAGCTCTTTTCGAGCCAGGCGTTCACGTTCTTTTCGGGTCATTTTTTGTTCCATATATGACTAACGGTCAAAATTTGAATGACGGTCAAATTAACAACTTTCAAGACACTTATCTACGGTTTATCCAAAAAAAAGTTTAGATGAGCTTTTACTGTTTTTTGTGGTTTGAAGAGAAATAAGGCAGGTTTAGATTCTTACACCACCGCTGAGCAAATAAAGAATTGCCATTCTGACCGCCAGTCCGTTCGTAACCTGATCCAAAATTACGGCTCTGTCGCTATCCGCAACTTCGCTCTCCATCTCCACTCCACGGTTGATGGGGCCCGGGTGCATAATCGTGAATTGCGGGTATTTATCAAGATGTGCCATTTTTATTCCAAACAACTGATGATACTCACGCAAACTTGGAAAAAGATCCGTTGCCCCCTCGATTCTTTCCAGCTGTATTCGCAATGCCATTGCAACGTCGCACCACTGCAGGGTCTCTTCAAGATTATAGGATACTTCAGCCCCAAGAGCTTTTACGCTGTTTGGCATCAATGATTTGGGACCGCAAATTGTAACTTCGGCTCCGAGTTTCTTCATTCCGATAATGTTTGATCGAACAACACGGCTGTGCGCAATATCCCCGATGATTGCAATCTTTTTGCCTTTCACAGCTCCCAATTCCTGCTGAATAGTAAACATATCCAACAGCGCCTGGGTGGGATGTTCATGAGCTCCATCACCGGCATTCAAAATGGCCGCATCCACACATTTTGTAAGGAAATGAGGAACACCGGGACTTTCGTGCCGAACCACAACCATATCAATCTTCATAGAACTGATATTGCGGATCGTATCTTTCAGCGATTCACCTTTCCTCGTACTGGATGTACCTCTTGAGAAGTTAACCACATCAGCACCCATCCGTTTTTGTGCAAGCTCAAATGAGAGGCGCGTTCGGGTGCTGTTTTCGTAAAAGAGATTCACAATTGTTTTATCACGAAGAGTGGGTACTTTCGGAACCGGCCGATCCAACACTTCACGAAATGTTTTGGCTTGTTCAAGAACGTATTCAATGTCCTCTTTTGAATAATTAGCTAAGCCCAGAAGATGTTTTTGATTGAAGCTATAATCTTCGGCTTCAGACATCCGCCCCCCTTCCTTTTACAACATACACGGCATCTTCGCCATCCAGCTCTTTTACTTTCACCTGAACTTCTTCATCTGCATGAGTCGGAACAGTGAGTCCCACATAATCAGATCGAATCGGAAGTTCCCTGTGCCCTCTGTCAATCATACAACAAAACTTAATACTTCTCGGCCGCCCGTAATCCATTAAAGCATCCATAGCAGACCGAACGGTTCGCCCGGTGTAAAGAACGTCATCTACTAAAATTACATCCCGGTTATAAAGGTCGAATGGAATTTCGGTGACTTTTACTTCCGGCATTTTAAGCTTGGATCGAAAATCATCCCGGTAAAACGTTACATCCAATACACCAAAATCGGGCTTACTGCCAATAATTTTTTCGATAATACTCACAATTCGTCGCCCGATGTACACACCCCGGGTCTGCATACCTATGATCGCGGGCTCGGATGGGTTGTCGTGAGGTTCTAAAAATTGATGGGCAAATCGCAGGTAGGTGCGATTGACATCCTCTTCCGACATGATTTTGGCTTCTTCCAACAATTACCTCGGGGTGATTTTTGTGCCTAAAATTAGGGATTGTTCATATTGTAAACAATTCGGAATACAGTAAATCCAAGAATCCATATATCAATCGGGCATTTTGTTTGGATTTGAATAACGTGGGTTACATGCTTTTTGTGATCTCTTGTCCGGCCGCCTTCAACAGGTAACTTTTACCATTATGATGAATCCGTACGATTACATCCGCTCTTTTGCCTACCCCAAATTTTGGTCCGTCTCTCACAATTTTCACAATGCGGGATTTATCATCCTTAAACTGTTCGCCTGCAAAAGATGATCCCCAGACTTCACCATCAACCATTACCCAAACGGCGTCAGTCTCTAATCCAATGGGCAGATCTGTTCCATCCGAAGTAGTAATTTCAACCCTTGCAATCATAGGTTGTCCATCTTCAGGCGAACTCGGAGCAAAATCTCGATTCAGACTTGCAGACAGCGTAATTTGCTTCCCGCCAATCATTAATCCTTCAGAGCTGGACGCGAGCACTTGCGGGGGCACATCTTCTATCGAGTTAACAGATGATGAACATGCCGTTATCCACAATAATCCGACGATAACCAATACAACAACTGAAGCTAATTTTTGAACAATTTTCATGATTTAAAAATCTGAAATAAAGCTGGTAATTGTAAATATTATCTTGAAATTCGTTCAACAATAGAATCATAACTTTGTAAAGATTTTTTCTTATCACCAACTCGATTATTTGTACTTTGTGTGCCTATCAAAAACAGACAAATGTCTCCCGAAAAAAAGAAGAAATATCTCTTCATACTGGTTATTATCCTGATTTCTCTAAACCTGAGGCCATCCATTACAGCAGTAGGTCCTTTAGTCAGTGAAATTCGTATCGATACAGGACTCTCAAGTAGTCTCTTGGGATTGCTGACTACCCTTCCGGTTCTTGCATTTGGAATCTTCTCGGTTTTAACGCCGCTGTTCACCCGAAAGATGGGAACTGAAGGTACCATGGCTTTTGCACTACTGATTCTCACCATCGGGATTTTCATGAGAACCATTCCGGTTCACGCAGCCCTGTTTGGCGGAACTTTAATTTTGGGAATAGGTATTGCACTCGGAAATGTGCTGCTGCCGGGAATCGTGAAAAAAAAATTTCCACAACGCGCCGGTTTAGTAACGGGAATCTATTCATCCATGCTGGGAGTTGGAGCGACGGTAGCATCCGGAATTAGTGTTCCGCTTTCCCAGGGGGCCGATTTTGGCTGGCGGTGGACACTGGCGAGTTGGGGAATCTTATCTCTCCTGGGATTAATCGCCTGGCTGCCTCAACTAAAAGTAAACATGCCTGTAATCATGAAGAAAAGTTTTCGGGCGTCGATTCGGGAT
Source organism: uncultured Rhodohalobacter sp. (assembly GCA_964422985.1). GTDB lineage: Bacteria > Bacteroidota > Rhodothermia > Balneolales > Balneolaceae > Rhodohalobacter. Next base: position 13,901 of record CAYRDO010000045.1, read on the forward strand.
TTGGGAACATCAAAATTGGCCTGGCATCTTGCAGTCTTTGTGGGTCTTCAATCGCTCACTTTTTATACGCTCACGGCCTGGCTGCCTGAAGTTTTGATAGATCGCGGAATGACTCCCACACATGCCGGGTGGATGCTTTCTATCATGCACGGAGTGGGCGTTATTGGAACCTTTGTGATTCCGGCTTTAGCCTCCAAAAAATCAAGCCAACAGGCTCCTGTATTTTGGATTGTAATTTTTGAGCTGATCAGCCTAGTAGGATTACTTTTTCAATCATCAATTATATTTGTGGCAATCTGGTCGGCCATTCTCGGATTTTGCCTGGGCGGCAGTTTTGGTCTCGCACTTCTTTTCATTTTACTTCGCAGCCGGGACTCTGATTCTGCCAACGAGCTCTCCGGCATGTCGCAATCTATCGGCTATACCCTTGCTGCAACTGGACCGGTTTTATTCGGGGCTCTTTTTGACTTGACAAAAAACTGGACCACTTCCCTTGTTTTCCTTCTTATAATCGCTGTCCTGAAGTTATGGTCGGGATTAGAAGCAGGGAAGAATCAATTCGTCTGATTCGAATGATTCGAATGATTCGACTGAATAAATAATATTTACGGTTCGATGAAATCTCAATTTTTCCCCTTATTTTTCGATTTATGTTTAATCCTTTTCTAAAATTAGAGGGGTAGATACAATCTGTGTTAGAATTTCCTATCAAAAGGCAGCTTAACGAAACCACGTGCGGCCCAACTTGTCTACAGACAGTTTATGAGTTTTATGGTGATTCCGTACCCCTGGAAATCGTGTATGATGAAGTTCAGTACCTGGACAATGGCGGAACGCTGGGACCTCTTTTGGCAATCCATGCTTTAGAACGAGGCTATAAAGCCACCATTTATTCCTATAATCTCCAAATATTTGATCCAACATGGTTTAATAAAGATTCCGATTATCTGATCGACAGGCTTGAAAAACAGATGGAATTCAAAAAAGGGAAAAAATTTCAAGTGGCTACGAATGCATATCTTGAATTTTTGAAATTGGGAGGAATTCTAAAATTTGATGAATTACGTGCTGATGTCATAACCGAATACCTCGAAAAAGATGAGCCCATGATTGTTGGATTAAGTGCTACCTATTTATACAAAAGTGCACGTGAATTTGGCCCAAACCTCGATTATGATGATCTTCGGGGAGAACCAATGGGGCATTTTGTATTGCTTCACGGATACGATCCGGAAACAAAAGAAGTATTTATTGCGGATCCTATTATCAAAAATCCACTTGTAGAGGGGCAGTTGTATAAATTAAATATTGACCGTGTAATGAATGCAATATTACTTGGAATTTTAACATACGACGCGAATCTTATTATAATCACCCCATAAAGAGGCGCACATGCAACATATGATTATTGTGAATAACCCAAAAAGCTGGCCACTGGATATCCCCGGTGTGGATGTAATTGCTGCCAAATCCTACATCACAGACCCAGCTTTTGCGACCCGAAAAAATGTTAAAATCTATAACCTCTGCAAAAGCTACCGATATCAATCCATCGGGTATTATGTTTCATTACTGGCCAACGCACGGGGTCACAAGCCTTTTCCAAATGTGCTGGCGATCCAGGATATTAAATCCCAATCCATTATTCGGATTGTTTCGGACGAGTTGAATCAACTGATTCAAAAAAACTTGAAACCGATTCAAACGGATAAATTTACGCTGAGCATCTACTTCGGTAAAAATATGGCGAAGCGGTATGATAGGCTGGCACAAAAACTTTTTCACCAGTTCCAGGCACCGTTTCTTCGGGCTGAGTTTGCTAAAAAAGAACAAGATTGGATTCTAAAAAATATCCAGGCGATTGCCGCGAATGATGTACCCGAAGAGCACAAACCTTTCGTCACTCAGATGGCACAGGAATTTTTTAAGAAGAGATATTCCATCACTCCCAAAAAAGATGCACGGTTTGATCTCGCCATTCTTGTAAACCCAAATGAAGAGCTGCCTCCTTCGGATGAAAAAGCTATCCAACGATTTATCCGTGCGGCTGAAGCGATCGATTTCAGAACCGAACTGATTACCAAGGATGATTACACGCGAATCAACGAATTCGATGCACTTTTTATCCGCGAAACCACCAGCGTGATGCATCACACGTATCGAATGGCGCGAAAAGCAACTGCCGAGGGGCTTGTGGTGATTGACGATCCTGAATCTATCCTCATGTGTACCAACAAAGTGTATCTCGCTGAACTACTTACAAAGCACCAGATTCCGGCTCCGCAAACACTCATTATCAGTCCGGAAAATTCCGATCTTGTCCCTCAAAAACTTGGGTTTCCCTGCATTCTCAAGCAACCGGACAGTTCTTTTTCACAGGGGGTTGTAAAAGTGAATGACAAGGAGGAGTTCATTGAGAAATCAAAAATCCTCTTCGAAAAATCGGACCTGCTGATCGCTCAAAAATTTATCCCAACCTCTTTTGACTGGCGTGTTGGAATTTTGAACGGTGAACCGATTTACGGATGTAAATATCATATGGCGCGAAAGCACTGGCAAATCTACGAACGTACGGGCGATGGCAAAACCTACTCGGGAAATGCCGACACGCTTGCAATTACAGATGTGCCGGAAGCGGTCGTAAAAAATGCCTTAAAGGCGGCTAATTTGATCGGAAATGGACTTTACGGCGTGGATGTAAAAGAAATTGACGGCGGAGCTTATGTGATCGAAGTAAATGACAATCCCAGCATCGATTCCGGCTGCGAAGATGCCGTGTTGAAAGATCAATTGTACCAGACTATTATGAATGAATTGCTGCGAAGAGTAGAGTTAAAAAAGAGACCGAACTGATATGCAGATTCAAAAGAAACGACCGCTCCATCTGTTTGAAGGATATGGAATTGAGATGGAATATATCATCGTCGATCAGTCTAATCTGAATGTACTTCCTATTTCCGATAAGCTTCTAGAAAAAGCCGCCGGCAAAATTCTTAGCGAGCATGAACGCGGTGCAATGGCGTGGAGCAATGAACTGGTTCTTCATTTGATTGAGATCAAAACCAACGGACCGGCAAAAAGTTTGGAAGGAGCCGCTGATTCATTTCAAAATGAAGTTACAGAGATCGAAAAAATACTGACGGAATTCGATGCCCGACTGATGCCCGGCGCGATTCATCCCTGGATGGATCCTTTTAAAGTTAAACTTTGGCCTCATGAATTTAACCCTGTTTACGAGGCGTATAATCGAATATTTGATTGTCGCGGTCACGGGTGGGCGAATGTGCAGAGTACGCACCTGAATCTCCCTTTTCATGGTGATGATGATTTCGAAAAACTTCATGCAGCCGTACGACTTGTTCTCCCGTTAATTCCGGCACTTGCTTCCAGCTCGCCCATCGCAGATTCTGAAATCAAACCATTTCTTGATTTTCGGATGGAAAAGTATCGAACCAATTCCATTCGCATTCCATCCGTCACCGGAAAAATTATACCTGAACAGGTTTTCAATCACGAGGAATATCAAACCAAAATTTTTAATCGAATGTATCACGATATTGCGCCATTTGATCCGGATGGTATTTTGCAGGATGAGTGGCTGAACTCACGAGGAGCAATGTCTCGTTGGGATCGCGAAACGATTGAAATTCGGGTGATCGACATCCAGGAAAATCCTGCGGCCGATCTTGCAATTCTTGAATGGATTATAAATCTCACGAAAGCTTTGGTTGATGAAAAATGGATATCGAGAGAACATCAAAAAAAATGGCCGGAAGATTCTCTGTATGATATTTTGATGAATGTTGTTCAGGAGGGCGAACAGGCGATTATTACGAATTCGAATTATCTTTCTCTCTTCGGCTTACATCAGGGAAAAATAACTGCCAGAGAACTTTCAATACATATCTATGAATCGCTTAAAGCAGACTATTCGTTTTCTGAAAATGGTTCCAATCATCTTGAATTGATTTTTAAAGAGGGTCCGCTTGCCCGAAGAATATTGGATGCACTGCCGGAAAATTTTGATCATGACGATCTTTTTGATGTGTACCAAACTCTATGTGACTGTTTGAAAAATGGAACTCCCTTCCTACCCTGAGTTTGTCATCAGTTGCGAGCATGCCGGAAACAACATTCCTGAAGACTATAAATTTCTGTTTGATGGAGCTGATGAAATTTTGAACTCCCATCGCGGGTGGGATCCGGGGGCTTTGGAGATGGCTCAAACAATCGCGGAGAAAACAAATTCCAAACTCTTTAGCTATCCATACACGCGGCTTTTTGTTGAGCCAAACCGGTCGATTGGGCATCCAATATTGTTCTCAGAGTTCACACGAGATTTTTCGGCGGAAAAGAAACAAGAAATTATCAACGGCTATTATCTTCCATACAGAAATAGTGTAAAGGATCACATCAGTAGAAATGCTTTAAATGACGTTTCTACCATTCATATTAGTGTTCACACATTTACACCTGTCTTTGATGAAAAGGCCCGAAATGTTGAGATCGGTTTGCTTTATGATCCGGCCAGAAAACCGGAAAAAGAGTTCTGTGAGCTCTGGAGATCACATCTAAGAAAAGCTTTTCCTGATTTTCGAATCCGCATGAATCAACCCTACAAAGGAGTTTCGGATGGCTTCACGACCTTTTTGCGCAAAGAATTTGATAAGAAATTGTATCTGGGTATCGAGTTGGAGATCAACCAAAAACTACATTCCGAAAATAGTCGTGAATGGATGCAAATTTGCTTAAAAGTTGCTACATCTTTACCGTCACTTTCTAATCTTCAGTCAGGCAATTAGTTCGTAAGAGATTTTGTAAAAACAGAGGGAAAATGTCACTTCTGTTGGAACTTTTTTTCGGCGTAAAAGCTATCAATGATTTCATAAATCATGGAAGGCTTTATGCTTTACATTCTCGATTACAAAGAACAAATTCGCCGCACTAATGAAATGGTTACTGTGCGTAAAAACATGGAAACTTTCGAGATGTATTATCATGACCCTCGCACGGGTGAACTTTGGAAGAGTTTCTTTCCTAAGTATTCCCCAAAAAACAGGGGACCAAAACTCCTCAGACCTGAACCTCTTCCCGAAAATCTTGAACTACAGCTTGAAAGTTGTTTAACAAGCTCCGAAGAAACAGATTCCATAGGGCTTGGAATTGAGTTATCTGCTCATCCTAATCAATGGCCGGAAATTATCAATTTGCTGAAGAAGAATAGTTCAACCTACCATCGATCAAATTTTTTCTTGTTTTTGAAGCATTCTGGCCTCATCCAACCTTTACACTCTCTTAGTGAACTTGGGAAAACACCTGAATCGATCGGAACTACAATCGAGGAAATGAAACGAATGCGAAGGCAAGCAAAATTCATAAAGTTCAAACGATTTTTCGGGTTCTAAATCTACGATCTATTCTTTAAATAAATCGATATCTTATCAACCGGCCTTTTCGATTTTTCAATCAACTCCTGTAAAAAACAGTTAATTTTGACTTCCTACGTGGGGGGAACGTACCTTCCTCTTATCACATAAGAAAATAATCCAAAAACCCATATTCATGAGTGATATCCAAACGAGTGTCAGCTATAGTTTCACAATGCGAGTTCACATCGAAAACAAGCCCGGCAAGTTGGCCAATATTTTAAATGCCATTGCCGACGAAAAAGGTGATCCCGGCGCGGTAGATGTGGTTCGGGTTGAAGGAAATTACAAGATCCGTGACATCACCGTGAGTGCCCGGGATGAAAATCATGCGGATGCCATTGTGAAAGCGATCAAACAAATCGAGGGAATTAAAGTTCGAAATGTATCTGATCGGGTTTTTCTGCTCCACCTGGGCGGAAAAATAAGCATCAAAAATAAAGTACCGGTCGATACGCGAGATGCCCTTTCCATGGCTTACACACCGGGAGTGGGTCGGGTTTGTACAGCAATTGCCGAAGATGAAGAGAAGGCGCATACACTCACCATCAAACAAAACTCCGTGGCTGTGGTTAGTGATGGCTCCGCCGTTTTGGGGCTTGGAAATATTGGACCCAAAGCAGCCATGCCGGTGATGGAAGGAAAAGCGATGCTCTTTAAAGAATTTGCCGATGTTGACGGCTACCCGATCTGCCTGGATACACAAGATACGGAGGAAATTATAAGGGCTGTAGAAATGATATCTCCCGGATTTGGTGGAATCAACCTGGAGGATATCAGCGCACCACGATGTTTTGAAATTGAGCAACGATTAAAAAAATCACTGGACATTCCGGTCTTTCATGATGATCAGCACGGAACAGCTGTTGTAACACATGCAGCTACGATTAATGCGCTGAAAGTAGTTGGAAAAAACTTGAAAGATATTCGAATTGTAATTGTGGGCGCCGGGGCAGCGGGAGTGGCTATCACACAAATTTTACTGAATGAAGGTGTGACGGATATTCTGTGCTGCGACAGTTCGGGAATTATCAATCGAGATCGCCTGGATGAACTGAACGACAGCAAAAAGTGGATCGCCCACAACACTAATCCGAATAATTTGGGTGGTGACATTCTTGATGCAACGGATGGAGCTGATCTGCTGATTGGCGTTAGCGGGCCTGACATCATTCCTGTTGAAGCCGTGAAAAAAATGGCAAAAGATCCGATTGTATTTGCCCTGGCAAATCCGGTTCCTGAAATCCGGCCTGAAAAAATTCACGGAATTGCACGAATTATAGCGACCGGACGAAGTGATTATCCGAACCAGATTAATAATGTGCTGGCTTTTCCCGGAATCTTCCGCGGAGCGCTGGATGCCAGAGCCTCAGACATCAACGAGGAGATGAAATTGGCCGCGGCTCACGCTATTGCTGGTCATATTTCTGATGAGGATTTAAGTGAAGAATATATTGTACCAAGTGTGTTTAATAAACGAGTGGTGAGAACGGTTTCTAAAGCAGTGAAAGATGCAGCAGTGAAGACGGGTGTGGCGAGACGAAAAGCGAATACTTAAATTTACATACCGCTAAGTTTTTTTCTCTGCGTTCCCTCGCGTCCTTTGCGGTTACCTTTTTTTCAACTCCACGGATCCGTAGCCACCACAATCCAATCCTGCAACGGATTGTTCGGATTTGCACTACAATTCAAATAGTGTTCGGGCTTTTGAACCAACCCTGCTTTTACAGATCTATTCAGAATTGATAGTGCAGCTTCATCAATCTGATCCTGCGTGTAAACCGAACGCATCTGTGTCTCCTCTTCCCAGATGTGAATGCCTTCCGGTTTATTCTGCGGACCAAATTCCTGGAAAACCGATAACATCCACGAAGTATGAAGATTAGACCGACCGTTTCGCAACATCAGCATTACGGCTTTCGATGAAAATCCTTTAAATGATTCAACAACTTCCGGCAACGATCCCCACGCAGTATTGGCAATCATCAAAATCCGGTCGGACAATAGTGAATATTCATAGATTCTCAGGCCTCTTTTATCACAACACCATTGCAGGCCATCCAATACTTTTTTTCTAATAATGTAATTAAAAAATAATGGCACTCCGCGGGCAATCCTCAGATCAACAGAAAACTGTTCTTTTCCTCTTCTTATCTTACGTCTCATTG
>CAYRDO010000046.1:0-428 GCA_964422985.1 uncultured Rhodohalobacter sp.
ATCCTGATCTTCGACAAGAAGATTTCCAACATGAAGGATCTGCTTCCTATTCTTGAAAAAGTGATTCAAACCAATCGACCTCTTCTGATTATTGCTGAAGATGTTGAAGGTGAAGCTCTCGCAACACTGGTTGTTAACAAACTACGAGGATCACTCAAGATTGCTGCCGTAAAAGCTCCGGGCTTTGGAGACAGAAGAAAAGCAATGCTCGAAGATATTGCGATTCTTACCGGCGGTACGGTAATCAGTGAAGAACGAGGATATAAGCTCGAAAATGCTACACTTGATTTCCTCGGACAAGCTGATCGTGTAAACATCACCAAAGATGACACCACACTTGTTGGTGGCCAAGGAAAAGATGAAGACATCAAAGCACGTGTAAATCAGATTAAAACTCAAATTGAGACTACCACTTCTGATTACGACCG
>CAYRDO010000046.1:438-21383 GCA_964422985.1 uncultured Rhodohalobacter sp.
CGTTGAAGAAGGTATTGTACCCGGCGGTGGAGTTGCCTTCTTAAGAGCTCTCAAAGTGTTTGAGAAACTCAAAGCAGATACCAACGATCAGAAAGTTGGATTCGACATTATCAAACGTGCGCTTGAAGCACCTCTGCGAGCCATTGCTAACAACGCAGGTGTTGAAGGTTCAATTGTAGTTCAGAAAGTACTTGAAGGTAAAGGTGCTTTCGGATACAACGCACGAACCGAAGTGTACGAAGACCTCATTAAAGCAGGAGTTATCGATCCTACAAAAGTGGCCAGAACTGCACTTGAAAATGCAGCTTCTGTAGCCGGACTCATGCTTACCACTGAAGCCGTAGTTGTAGACAAGCCATCTAAGAATGGCGACGATGACGACGACGGACCAGGTGGCGGAATGCCAGGCGGAATGCCGGGAGGCATGGGCGGAATGGGCGGCATGATGTAAAATCAGCCCATAACTCAATAACCGCTTAATGCGTTTGAAAGCCTCGTTCCTTTGTTGGAGCGAGGCTTTTTTTATTCCTTTCTATTTATGCTTACACATTTTTTCTTTTGATATACTTCGTTATATAAAGTTTTTCAATTTTTTAGCATTTCTCTTAAACAATCAATTGCTCATCTGTTCACTTTGTTTATTTTAGATATGCAAAGAAATGAAGTTTTAACCATAACAAAACAGATTCAGGCATGTCTAAGAAGATGGATCGTGGAGATTTTATAAAAATAACCGGAGCTGCAGGTTTGGGATTATATACCCTTGGCGCACCGACAATATTGAAAGGTCAGTCACAAAACAGCAAAGTTACCATTGCAGTGATCGGAACGAATAATCGTGGAAATGCTCATGCAAGCGGATTCGCAAGACATCCAAATGCCGAAGTCACCTATATTTGTGATGTGGATGAAGAAGCCATCAAAAAAGGATTGGACGCCACAAAAAATGGGGGACAAGAGAGCGAACCTGAAGGACTTACCGATTTTCGAAAGGCTTTGGACGATCCGGATTTAGATGCGGTTGCTCTCGCTATGCCGATCCACTGGCACACTCCGGCGGCGATTCTTGCACTAAAAGCCGGAAAGCATGTCTATATCGAAAAGCCTTGCAGCCACACTCCTGAAGAAGGAAAGCTTTTGGTTGAAGCGGCAGACAAGTACAACCGAATTGTTCAGATGGGGAATCAGAGAAGATCGTGGCCCAATGTAATGGAGGCGATGTCACTGCTTGATGATGATGTCATCGGTCGTCCCTATTTTGCCCGATGCTGGTATGCCAATAGCCGACAGTCCATTGGTTTCGGAAAACCTGCCGCCGTTCCGGCCAATCTCGATTATGAATTGTGGCAGGGACCATCAACCCGAAAAGAGTATAAAGACAACCTGATTCATTACAACTGGTGGTGGCACTGGCATTGGGGAGCCGGAGAGATTCTGAATAATGGCGTGCACTATCTGGATATGGCTCGATGGGGATTAGGTGTCGATTATCCTACAAAAGTAACAGCCACCGGCGGACGCTATCACTGGAAAGATGACCAAGAAACTCCGGATACACTGGTTGCCACGTACGAATACCCGGATAATAAAACGGTAGCGTGGGAGGGGCGAAGTTGCAATCCGCGCGGAATAGAAAATTCAGCAACAGGTATATCATTTCATGGTGAAAAGGGATCGCTTGTGATCGGCAGCGGTAATGAATATGTGGTATATGATAATGACAACAACGTGATCAAAAGTGCAGAAAGCGGCAGTGTTGATGCTACGGATACTTCCGGACTCGGGTTTGATCTGGATAAAGATCATCACGATCACTTCATCAAATGTATTCAGAACGGTCTGCGATCGAGAACGAACATCGGGGATGCCAACATTAGTGTTCATAATTGTCATTTGGGCAATATCGCGTACCGAACGGGCAGAGCCATTTATTGCGATCCACACGATGGAAATATTATCGGCGATAACGAAGCGATGAAGTATTGGAGCAAAGAGTACGAACCGGGCTGGAAACCTACGGTGTAGAGGAGGTAGTCGCCCTTTGAAGGGGAAAGTGAGCACGACGGATGTCGTGAGAACTCGGGGGATGACACCCCACCCTCCGTCATTTGACGGAGTACTCCCCTCGAGGGGAGAATCACTCAAAATCACTGAAGTTAAAAGCATATCAAACAATGTCAGAATACAACAGAAGATCATTTTTAAAATCGATGGCGGCTGCCGGAGTTGGACTCGCAACCACAGGCAGTCCATTTCTATCCAAAGCAAAAAGTAACCAATCGCCGACTCCGGTCGGGATGATTGGACTGGACACGTCTCACAGCCCGGCCTTTACCGATATAATCAATAATTCGCCTGATATAACTGATTTCAGAGTTGTGGCGGCCTATCCGCACGGGAGCCGAACGATTGAATCGAGTTACAGCCGAATTCCGGAATACACCGAACAGGTCAAAGAGATGGGCGTCGAGATCGTCGATTCAATTGATGAATTATTAGACAGAGTGGAGGTTGTGTTATTGGAAACCAATGACGGACATCCTCATCTCGAACAAGCCCTTCCTGTCTTGGAAGCCGGAAAAAGACTCTTTATCGATAAACCTATCGCCGGCAGTTTGGAGGATACTATTGCAATTATGGAAGCTTCTCAAAAGTATGACACGCCAATTTTTTCCTCGTCATCTTTGCGATATATCGAGAAAGCACAAGCCGTTCGTCACGAGAATTTAATTGGTAATGTATTGGGAGCTGATACCTACAGTCCTGCGGTTTTGGAGGAGAGTCACCCCGATCTGTTTTGGTATGGAATTCATGGGGTGGAGATTCTCTACACGGTAATGGGCACCGGCTGTGAATTCGTGGAACGTGTAAGTAGCGAAGACACAGACATTGTAACCGGAAAGTGGAAAGATGGAAGACTCGGTACATTTCGCGGTACACGGTCTGGTCCCCACAGTTACGGTGGAAGAGCTTTCGGTTCAGAGGAAATTATTGATCTTGGAACGTACGAAGGATACGAACCACTGCTTTTAAAAGTACTCGAATTTTTTAGGACGGGACAGTCGCCGGTTAGTATGGAAGAGACGTTGGAAATCTATGCGTTCATGGAAGCCGCTGATGAAAGTAAACGACGAGGCGGAGAAGCCGTTTCGATCGAAGAGGTTCTTTCAAAAGCCCGGGCATAAGAATGCAGCAACTTGATTGGATTGTACTTGGGCTGTTTTTCCTGGTGATGGTTGTCATCGGGTTTTGGTCATTCAATAAGGTTGGCGACTCCGGTGATTTCTTCGTCGCGGGAGGGAAGTTGCCTTGGTGGCTCTCCGGCATTTCTCATCACATCTCGGGATATAGCGGAGCCGTTTTTGTGGCCTATGCAGGATTGGCATACACACACGGATTTGCGATCTACGTTTGGTGGGCGTTTACGATTTCAGTGACCACCATTTTCGGTGCTTTTTTCATTGCTCCACGATGGGCGCGACTTCGGAATAAGCTAAATATCGAATCCCCAACAGAGTATTTGAAAACCCGATACAATCTACCCACCCAACAGTTAATGGCCTGGAGCGGAGCCCTTCTCAAACTGTTTGATGTCGGAGCCAAGTGGGCTGCTATTGCGGTTCTGTTGAATGTGTTTACCGGCACATCCTTATTGGTAGGTATTCTATTGGCCGGTGGGATTTCGTTGATCTACATCACTGTTGGCGGATTGTGGGCGGACGTTTGGACCGATTTCGCTCAATTTATCGTGCAGATCACAGCCGGGTTTGTAATGTTTTTTATCACCCTCAATATGCTTGGCGGATTTGATTCCATCTTTACGATTTGGGATCAGCTTCCCGCCGATCACGGTCAACTCTTTAACGATCCCTACACGCCCGGATTTGCGCTCGCATTCTTGTTCATTAATTTTATGAGTTACAACGGCGGAACCTGGAATCTGGCGACGCGGTATATCTCCTCACCGATGGGATCGGACGCCAGAAAAGCAGCTATTTTTTCCGGAATTCTCTATCTGGTTTGGCCATTGATTTTGTTTTTCCCAATGTGGGCAGCTCCGATTCTACTGCCCGGATTGGAAGACCCGACAGAATCCTATGCTTTGCTGACTCAAGAACTGCTTCCTCCGGGATTGGTCGGTTTGGTTCTGGCATCCATGTTTGCAAATACGATGTCGATGACCTCCTCTGATGCCAATACGATTTCGGCTGTTATTACACGGGATATTTTGCCGAACCTGTCTGAGAAATTTCAGGATATGAAGCAAGAGCATTCTCTTAAACTGGCCCGGATTTCCACCTTTGTATTTACGGCGTTAACATTAGTCATAGCCATCAACGCTGATTCGTTTGGCGGAGTGTTAGGATTGCTTATTTCCTGGTTTGCAGCCATTGTGGGCCCGATTTCCATTCCTATGATTTTGGGACTTTTGCCACAATTCCGACACTGCGATTCAAAAGCCGCAATCGTATCCATTACCGGCGGTTTGATAAGCTTCATCGTAGTGAAATACCTGATTGTATCGATCCAGGTAGTACAAATTGCCACTCCATTTGTGATCTCATTTATATTGTTTGTGTTGATGGGCTGGTTGAACAGAAGGAAAGACGTGCCGGAAGAAGTAAATACGTTATTGGAGCAATTGAAGTTGGATAAACTTCCCCCTTTGAAGGGGGAGTGAGGGGGATGGCCTTAAAGGGAAGTTAAACAGAATTTTAAAACCCAAATAAATCTTTGAAAAGCTGAAGTTAAGATGAACATTCAAATTTTCGATACAAAACAAACTTTAGGCAAACAATCCGCATCTGATGGGGCTGAAAAGATTCGATCAGCCATTCAAAAAAAGGGTGAGGTAAATATCATTTTGGCGACCGGCGCCAGCCAATTTGAAACGTTGTCTAATCTTGTAGAAGAACCCGATATTGATTGGTCAAAGGTTACCATGTTTCATCTCGATGAATATGTGGATTTGCCTGAAACCCATCCTGCCAGTTTCAGGAAATACCTGAGAGAACGCTTCGAACAAAGCGTGCCGCCATTGAAAGGTACACACTATATTGATGGATATAGCGGCGATCCCAAAGAGGAATGTCAGCGGCTGAATGAAATTATATCAGAAATAGACATTGATGTTGCCCTGGTTGGGATTGGAGAAAATGGTCACCTGGCATTTAACGACCCTCCCGCAGATTTTGACACCGAAGAACCCTATATCGTTGTGGAGTTGGATGAAGCATGTCGGAAACAGCAGATGGGAGAGGGTTGGTTTGATTCGATTGACGATGTCCCTAAAAAGGCGATCAGCATGTCGATCAGACAGATCATGAAATCAAAAGAAATTATCTGCTCGGTACCTGATCAGAGAAAAGCAGAAGCGGTTAGAAATTGTATGGAGGGGGAAATTACGAATCTTCATCCTGCTTCTATTTTGCAGGCTCATAAACATTGTACGGTGTATTTGGACCAGGAATCTGCATCCATGCTGACACTCGATTACGACTAAATCAAACCCAAAGGTAATGGACATTCCGGGATTTGTCGATCTGCAAGTAAACGGATATAAAGGAGTGGATTTCTCTAGCACCGATTTGACTGAGGAGCGATTTCTGTTTGCTTGCCGGGAGCTCATCCAAAACGGAACGGTCGTTTTTTTACCGACGGTCATCACATCCTCTGAAGAGACGTATGAGCGAAATCTCCCGATCATCTCCAAAACCATCCAGCGGGACGATCTAAAGGATCACATCCCGGGCATTCATCTTGAAGGGCCCTTTATTTCTGATGCGGACGGAGCCAGGGGAGCTCACAATTCAAAATGGATCAGGAAACCGGATCTTGATTTTTTTGATCATCTAGTTGAATGGGCGGATGGCAACGTGAAGCTTCTCACCATCGCCGCGGAACTTGAAAATGCGGAAAGGTTGTGTCGTCATGCTGTAGAAAAAGGAGTTACCGTTTCACTGGGGCATCAACTGGCGGGTGAAACTGATCTCCAAAGATTGTCCGAGTCCGGTGCGAGTTTGCTGACCCATCTTGGAAACGGCATCCCACAAACCATTGACCGCCATGAAAATTCCATTTGGGCGGGTTTGGCCAATGATAATTTATCCGCAATGATTATCACGGATGGTCACCACATTCCGGCATCTCTAATTAAAACCATAATCCGAACCAAAGGTGTTTCAAATACAATTGTGGTGAGTGATGCATCGCCGATCGCAGGACGCTCTCCAGGAAATTATACAACACTTGGAAATGATGTTATCCTTGATGAATCCGGTCGCTTGTATAATCCTGAAACAGGGTATTTGGTCGGATCCTCATCAACGATGATCGATTGTATGAATTACCTGGCGTCGTTGCAGATCGTGGAAGAAAATGAGTTATTGGAAATGTGTATTTATAATCCACTCCGTCAACTGAAACTGGATTCGAAGAAGATTTTAAGCAACCTTCCAAAGCTCATATCAATAAAGGATGGACGGTTTGAAGTGAGCAAAAATCAATCATGAATATTACCTGATGCAATGTCTAATCAAAAGCTAATTCTTTTTCTTCTACCCCTTCTTTTAATCATCGGCTGCACAGCTGAAGCAGAAGAACCACAGAGCCAAAGACCAAACATCATCTACATTTTGGCTGATGATTTGGGCTATGGCGATTTGGGAAGTTATGGCCAGGAAAACATCAAAACGCCGAATCTGGATCGAATGGCTGAGGAGGGAATGCGTTTTACTCAGCACTATTCAGGCAGTACGGTTTGTGCGCCATCCCGTGCGGTTTTGATGACCGGACTGCATTCAGGTCATGCACCCATCAGAGGAAATAGAGAGACAATGCCAATTGGTCAATATCCGTTGCAGTATGGTACACAAACGGTGGCAAAACGACTGAAACATGCCGGATATGCAACCGGTGCATTTGGAAAGTGGGGACTTGGTTATCCCGGCTCAGAAGGAATGCCATCGCTGCAGGGGTTTGATACATTTTTTGGATATTTGGGTCAGCGCAGGGCACATTTTTACTACCCGGAGTTTTTGTTTTTGGACCAGAAAGGAGAAGATTTGCAACGAGTAACTTTGGAAGGAAATCAGGTGGATGATGATCCTGAGCGATTTCCAGGCTCGGGGCCACCAATTACAGCAACTACGTACGCGCCGGAAACAATACAGGAAAGAGCGATCTCTTTTATAAACGAAAATAGTGATCAACCATTTTTTCTTTATTACCCCACGCCGATTCCACACGCTTCACTGGAAGTGCCTGACGAATTTTTGCAAATGTATCTCAATGAAAATGGAGAAAGTATTTTTGAAGAAAATCCTGCTGATCAGAGTTATCACTATGTGAGGCAGGATAAACCGAAAGCTGCATATGCGGCAATGGTAAGCTATCTGGATTACCAAATTGGCGAGCTTCTCGATTTGCTGGAAGAACTGGAAATTACCGACAATACATTAGTCATTTTTTCAAGTGATAACGGACCTCATTCAGAAGGAGGATATCATTATTCGATGCACGATTCTAATGGCGAACTGAGAGGGGGGAAACGGGATCTCTATGAAGGCGGAATTCGCGTCCCCCTGATTGCTTGGTGGCCGGGGCGGATTGACGGCGTGCAAACCAGCGATCACATATCCGGATTCCAGGATATGATGCCGACGTTTACCGAACTGGCCGGGCTGAATCCTTCGCCCGGAATTGACGGCATTTCTATGGTCCCAACACTTTTGGGAACCGGGAATCAAGAATCGCACGATCATCTCTATTGGGAATTTCACGAGCAGGGCGGAAAGCAGGCGATCCGCAAAGGAGATTGGAAAGCCGTTCGGTTGGGGGTGCGCGAAAACAAGGACGCACCGATTGAACTGTATAATCTTTCAGAAGATTTAGCGGAGGAAAATAATGTAGCCGATCAACACTCTGAAATCGTATCAGAGATGGATAGCATTTTTAAGGCAGCACATGTTCCGTCTGAAACTTTTCCGCTATTTGAGAGAATCAGTGAATAAGAAGACTATACTTGAACTGAAACGTATTTTAAAACAGCTTTTTACAGGATCTACCTGAATTTTATTCTCATTTCATGGATATTATAAGCTTCATCACAGATAATTAAGTCGTTTATTACTTTATGCTCAGATTTTTAAAATGCTCTGCACTTCTATTTTTACTCTCACTCACTTGCTTATTTCAACTACAAGCTCAGGATCGCCTTACAGGTGAGCTTTTTGCGACCCGGTCTGAAGTGATTGCTCGGCACGGAATGGCAGCAACCAATCATCCATTAGCCAGTCAAATTGCGATTGATATTCTGAAACAAGGGGGGTCAGCCGCTGACGCAGCCATTGCCGCAAATGCATTCCTGGGATTTGCCGATCCCGCCATGAACGGAATTGGCGGCGATATGTTCGTGATTGTGTGGAGTGAGGAGGATCAAAAATTGTATGGATTGAATGCCAGCGGAAAGTCTCCGATGGACTTATCATTACAGGATCTGAAGGATTTAGGGTTGAACAGTATTCCCGCTTCAAGTCCGCACTCTGTTACGGTTCCGGGAACAGTTGACGGTTGGTTTGAGCTTAACGAAAGATTTGGGAATCTGGATATGAAAACTCTCCTTCAGCCCACGATTGATTATGCTCGTGAAGGAATTGCGGTTACATCAGCCATCGCAGAGATGTATGATTACCTGGAAAGAGACCTCATTCACGGATACGGTCTTTCAGAAGATTTTGATTGGGAACAGGACCTGCCAAATTTTAGCGAGTTGTATAGGCCGGATGGCGAGTTTCACAATAAAGGAGATGTGCGAATCAATCGTGAGCTGGCGGAAACGTATGAATTGATTGCCACTGAGGGTAGAGACGCTTTTTATGAAGGCGAAATTGCTGAAGGGATTGTAGGCCATGTGCAGGAACTCGGTGGTAAACTAAAGATGGAAGATTTTGAAAATCACGAATCGAAATGGGTAGATCCGGTTTCGGTAAATTACCGCGGCTATGATGTGTGGGAAATTCCGCCGAATGCGCAGGGGATGTCCGTTTTACAGATTCTGAATATTCTGGAAGGATACGATCTTGCCGAGTACGGATTCGACAGTCCCGAACATGTTCATTATTACACCGAAGCCAAGAAACTTGCTTATGCAGATTTGGGCGAATATTACGGTGATCCCGAATTTAGTGATCTCCCGATTGATACACTTTTATCAAAAGAATATGCGGATTTGAGAAGAGAAGAAATTCGTGATGATTGGGTACAGGATTATGGTCCGGGTCTGGAAGAAAATAATCACACAATCTACCTGACAGTTGCTGATGACGAAGGAAATATGGTGTCGCTGATTCAAAGTAATTCCTGGATGTTTGGATCCCTGATAACACCGCCCGAACTCGGATTTGCACTACAAAATCGCGGAACAGGGTTTACGCTTGAGGAGAATCATGTAAATACCTATGCTCCCGGAAAACGACCCTTTCATACAATTATCCCGGCATTTGTCACCAAGGATGGAGAACCTTATATCAGTTTTGGGTTGACCGGCGGATCGATGCAGCCGCAAGGACACGTTCAAATTTTATTGAATGTAATTGACTTCGGAATGAACCTTCAGGAAGCCAGTGACGCCCCGCGAATTCGGCATTCAGGAAGCGGGGTCGGATCCACAGAATTGGAGTCCGGGTTCAGCTATGAAACGATTCGTCAACTTATGAGAATGGGCCACGATGTAAAATATGGCTTCGAACGTTTTGGAGGATTCCAGGGCATTATGTTTGATGGTACTTTTTATTATGGTGCCTCAGAGTCAAGAAAAGACGGTCAGGCGATTGGGTATTAAAAGCTTTCCGAACACTTTTTATTCCAATGTATTATTTTATTAGCAACTAAATAACTATTACTCAGTTATCTCTTCAGTAGTTATCCCGAAAAAGCCGGATTCAAATCACATAGACATTTGCTCGACAAATTTTTAGACGTTTACCATCAGAAATAAATATCAGTATCATGAAAAATCAGAATCGACGAGAATTTTTAAAATTAACCTCATTTGCAGTTGCAGGTAGTATGCTTCCGCTGAGTGCTTGCACCAGCCAAAAAGAATTAGCGGCAGCCGGCGGAGTTGCAGGGGTTAGTCAGGACTATACATTAAAACTTGGGTTGATCGGTTGTGGCGGCCGAGGAACAGGTGCCGCCAACCAGGCGCTGAACGCTGACCCAAATGTGGAGCTGGTTGCGGTGGGAGATGTTTTTGAAGATAAGATGAGTCAATCATTGCAGATTCTGAATCAGATCCACTCAGAAAAAGTAAATGTACCTGAAGAGAGACAGTTTATTGGTTTTGATGCCTATCAAAAAGTATTAGACTCCGGGGTTGATGTTGTAATTCTTGCTACACCGCCTACATTCCGACCTCAACATTTAGAAGCATCCGTAGATGCCGGCGTTCATATGTTCGTTGAAAAACCGGTAGCGGTAGATGCCCATGGATATCATCGTATTATGGAGGCTACAAAAAAAGCTCAACAGAAAAATCTGAATTTAGTCTCCGGTTTTTGCTGGAGGTATCATGATCCCAAAAAGGCATTTTTTAATCGGGTTTTGAACGGCGAACTTGGAGATGTTACCTCAATCTATACAACCTACAACACCGGTGAATTGTGGTCTTTTGATCGTGAAGATGGATGGTCAGACGCCGAATATCAACTCAGAAACTGGATTTATCACACGTGGATTTCGGGCGACCATATTGTAGAACAGGCCATCCACAGTGTTGATTTTATGATGTGGGCCATGAACGATGCAACACCGGTAAGTGCGATGGGAACCGGCGGACGTCAGGTTCGAACAGATCCAAAATTCGGAAATGTCTATGATCATTTCGGAATTACGTATGAGTATGATAATGGGGTGAAAGGATTTCATTTTTGTCGCCAGCAGGAGAACTGTGAGAATAGTTACCACGCTGAAGTTTTTGGTACGAAAGGGCGCGGAGTTGCAAGCGTTACTCGTGGTCAGCACTACATAGAGGGCGAAAATGAGTGGACATACGACGGTGAAGATAACGACATGTATCAGGCTGAACACGATGCTCTTTTTGCTGCTATTCGATCCGGAAATACCATAAACCAGGGCGAACAGTTAGCCAACAGTACCATGGCAGGAATTATGGGAAGGATGGCGGCCTACACAGGCAAGCGCGTATCATGGGACGAAGCGATTAATTCAGGTCAGCAATTATCTCACGATATTGAAAGCTGGAATCATTTCCCTGATGGAGAACCGGTAGCTATGCCCGGTAAGACCCAGATTGCCTAACATTTCTCTCAAATCAAACCATTATCCATGGAGCGCAAAGAGTTCTTAAAAATGAGTACGGCCGGACTGGCTGCTTTCGGGTCGGGATTGAATATTCTGAGCCCGGAAAATCAATCAAAAGGAGCAGGAAAGAGATCCTTCCAAGAATCCCTGAAAAAAGGCTATATGCTTGAAACGTTTCCATCCGGCGACGACTATTCCGTGCTAGAAAAATTCAGGATGTTGAAGGGGGCCGGATTTCATGGAGTAGAACCGCCCAGCGGATTAGACAGAGAAGAGGTTTTGGCAGCCAAAGAGGAAACCGATCTGGAAATTCCAAGTATTGTGGTTTCTACACATTGGAACAATCCACTTACGAGTTCGGATAAATCAATTGTACAGGCTGGCCTCGAAGGACTTGAAACAGCTCTTTACGATGCGGATGAGTTTGGTGCTTCCACGATTCTCCTGGTCCCGGGGGTAGTCAATGCAAATGTTTCGTATGAAGATGCATATCAACGATCACAGCGGGAGATCAAAAAGATGTTACCGTTGGCTGAAGAACTGGACGTTGTCATAGCCATCGAAAATGTGTGGAATCAATTTTTGTTGAGTCCGATGGAAGCGGCCAGATATGTAGATGAATTCGAATCGCCCTGGGTAGGTTGGTATTTCGACATCGGAAATATCATCAATTACGGCTGGCCAAGCCATTGGATTGAAGTATTAGGAGATCGAATCAAGATGATTCACATTAAAGAGTTCAGCCGCCAAAAACGAGATGATGAGGGGTTGTGGAATGGTTTTGATGTGAACTACCTGGAAGGGGATAATGATTGGCCGAAAATCATGCAAACGCTTTATAAGGTTGGATACAGTGGTTATGGAATCGCTGAACCTGCCTATAGACCCGATGATGTATCACCTGAACTGTTTCTGAAAGAATATATTTCGGATCGGATGGACCGAATGTTTGTTGATTACAAATAAAATTCTGATGATTTACGGCTATGTAGGATCATTCTTCTGTCACGCACAAATCATAGGTTTAGAGGTAGTCAATTGAGAGGCTAATTTTTTGTAAATGATTCGGCTGCAAGCCTTTATTTTCATGGAAGCGCTTTTTTATAGTGTAAAGTGTGATTTTACGGATCAGCAAAAAAGGAATAGTTTTACCCTAAATCGTTTCTATCTTGGTGATAATTTGTTATTGTAGTACTTGATAAAACACAAGCGAAATAAACCACTACCCATGATGCCTTTTGATATGTCATGTTGTTGCTGTTGCGCATGTATGAAATGCGATCTGTAATGATCTGGTAGTGGGTATCAAATTTTATTGAATGAGCACGTACAGACCCACTGTTTGATAACAAGTGGGTTTTTTTATGGAATAATAATTTGGTTTGGGTAGCAATTTTATCAACAAAGAAATAATGAAAACAGAAGAAAAAGGGGTTCTTACAAAACGTTCGATGGATGTTGAAATTGATGATTTGGAACGTCTGAATGATCAGTTTGAATATCAATCACCTGAAGATTTACTGATTTGGGCATCTGAAACGTTTGGAGTTGAGGCAGTACTGGGAACGGGTTTTGGCCCTTCCGGAGTGGTTTTGATTCATAAAATCACGGAGCTCGATCTCGATATGAAAGTGTTTTGTCTGGATACAAATTTGCTCTTTGATGAGACTTATAAATTGTGGGATACAATTGAGAAGAAATTTAAAATAACGGTTGAATCCGTTTCTCCTATCCTAACCCTGGAAGGTCAATCAGAGCTTTACGAAGAAGAACTCTGGAAATCGAATCCCGATAAGTGCTGCCATCTGCGAAAAGTGCTGCCGCTTCAAAAATATTTGAGCAATAAACGTGCGTGGATTACAGGATTACGTCGTTCCCAATCTGAGATGAGAAAAGATGTTCAAAAAATTGAGTGGGATCCATCGAACAAAGTTTTCAAACTGAATCCACTTGCCGATTGGAGTCAGTTTGAAATTTGGAATTACATTGATGAACATCAATTGCCATACAACCCATTGCATGATGAAGGGTATCCGAGCATCGGCTGTATTCCGTGCACTGAACCGGCAATGGGAGGAAGTGAACGTTCCGGCCGCTGGAAAAACCTTGAGAAGACGGAATGCGGAATTCACCTTCCAAATCTGAATAAGGACAAGTAGCACTCTCACTGATACAACCTTTCTGAAAAGCTTGTATCGAATTCTAAAGATTCTATTCGCTCGAAATAAGTATACTAATGAACCCAAAAATTTTTAGCTTTGGCTAAATATTTTTTACATTAAGGAAAATAGTGAAAGTTGAACGAATAATATTTATGATTTGAGATATGGAATTTGAAGCTGTCAGAGCGTGGTTTTTCGGTTTAAGCCCGGTTATTCAGGCATTAATGGGTGGACTTTTTACCTGGTTATTAACCGCATTGGGAGCCGGATTGGTTTTCTTTACAAAAAATGTTGGCTATAAATTGCTAGATACCATGCTGGGTTTCGCCGCCGGAGTTATGATTGCCGCCAGCGTTTGGTCGCTTATTATTCCTTCTATTGATATGGCTGAAGGCCAGGGGCTCATTCCATGGATACCGGCCGTTATTGGATTTATCTCCGGCGCGATTTTTCTTCGAATATGTGATATGTATCTGCCTCACCTGCACTTGGGCCAGCCAAAACAGGAAGCTGAGGGGATTGAGACAACCTGGAGGCGTACAACTCTTTTGGTTCTGGCGATAACTCTCCACAATATTCCGGAAGGCTTGGCTGTTGGCGTTCTATTTGGAGCTGCTGCAGGCGGTATTGACCCAACCGGAACAGCAACGGTTGCAGGTGCAATTGCACTGGCACTTGGAATTGGAATTCAAAATTTCCCGGAGGGAATGGCTGTTTCCATTCCTTTGAGAAGAGAAGGAGTAAGCCTTGGTAAAAGTTTTAATTATGGGCAGCTTTCCGGTGTGGTTGAACCGATTTCAGCTGTTATAGGTGCTGCAGCCGTTTTGATGGTTCAGCCAATTTTACCTTATGCACTCGCGTTTGCAGCAGGAGCAATGATGTTTGTAGTTGTGGAAGAATTGATTCCCGAATCACAACAACACGGTCATACCGATTTGGCGACTTTGGGAACCATGATTGGATTTTGTGTGATGATGGTACTGGATGTGGCTTTGGGATAAGTTTACCGCGGAGCCCCAAAGACGCAGAGAAAAATAATGGCAGGGTTATTTATGGGGAAAAAGTTTGATCTATTCAGAAGTTTTCTCATAAAATATTCAAAATTCCTGTGTCTTCTAGCCTCTGCGGTTAGTCTTTCGCCTTTTTCCTTTTCGAGTTTATAATCCAATTCACAAACAGAAATTCAATCGCTGCGGCCTCATAGCCTTTCCAGTTTTTTATCATCGATTGAAACTGGTCTTCGCTGGTGTCCGATGGATCGCCATCATAACTCATGATAATCCATTTTCTTAATCCCTTTTCCTCTCCTTTGGTCATGTTGCTTGGGAATACAGCATCTGTTCGCTCGCGGAAAAGCATTAAGTCCTGACCTGTTGTGGGACCAATTCCTTTGATCTCAGAAATGGAATCATAAAACTCTTGAGGATCCGCTTCTTTGTCGAGGTACTCCAGATCAATATTTCCAGCCAGCATATCCTGAGCCAGACCAACCAGGTATTCCCCTTTTTTTAAAGTAGGACCCAGTTTTCTTATTTGTGCAGGATTGGCCTTCGCAAGCTGAAAGGGTCGCGGCCAGGCGGGAAGTTTCTTGCCCTGATGAGTTAAGTGCGCGCCATATGCATCCCGAACTTTGAAAACCATTTTTTTGGCCGTGGGTTTGTGTGAAAGTCTCATCTGCACAATTCGGTTGATGATATCCTCAAGAAGATTTCCTCGCGCCATCCGCTTCAACCCATAAAATTCATTCAGTTTCGGACCGAGAACCGGGTCATCACCAGCCTGTTCATAAAAAGGTTTCAAATCGATATTGGTTCCCAGAATTCGCGCTAATACTTTGTTAGCCTGTTCAATTTCATTTTTGGAGAGATTCGCATCCGTCTCGACACTGAATTCAGGATGTTCGGGATCTCCGTTGAAGAAAACAGTGACGATGATATCTTTGTCAGCCAGAGAGATGGGGCGTGTAAAGCCTTCTTCAAAAATTTTCTCCGGGTCGTGTTCGTGATCAAAATAGGGGTCGATATCAAGGCAGATAAACCAATCGTGCGGGGGAATGGATGTAAGTGTCCAGGCAGACATTGTTTTGTGATTTTAGATTTAAAAGGGTTCTATACTAAACTTTTCGAGCAGTATATGATTCCGGGATCCCTAAGAAATTGTGAAATTTATATATAAGTGCTTTATTTCTAATAATTATTCATCAATCTAATGGTACACCGGTGAAAACATATCGATTCTTTTTGAATCTGTTTTGATAAATCTTGCCAGGTGTGAAGGTATCACGTAAAGAAGTCATTCATCAGTGAGGAATGTTGCATCATAGATCACCAGACGATTGACTATTAACTGGATCTGTAACAAATACATGTTGAGATGAAAACATTATCCCTTTTTCTCACCACTCTTTTTTGTTTGCTGATGGGAGAGTCGGCAGTATCCCAAACTTCTATTCAGGGAAAGTTGCTTAGTGTGGATGGCAGGATCATTCCGGAGGCAGTTATATCCATTGAGCCCGAGAGTACTCGTGACATTTTTGACGACCCATATGAGGATATTTTCCCGGACGAGGATGGAGCTTATCAACTTCAAATTCAGGAACCGGGCCTGTACAGACTAATTTTCAGAGGTGTTTTTCATCAAGACCTCCGGGTACCAGTTATGATCTACGATCAACCCTCCATGAATATGAATATACTTTTGATCCCGATGCATTTTAACGATGGTACTTATTTTGATAATAAGGAGTATTTGGAATGGATACGAGTTGTAGGGAATTTTAATGAGTATGATTTCAACACCGGCAAGCAATTTTCATTAAACCCTGATGGATCTATCAGTGCCTTTATACCGGTAAATTCCGACACTCTTCGCTATTATATTCGGGGAATTACCTACAACCAGAGTGCAACCGTTTTACCGCTGGCAGATGAATATAGTTATCGGGAAGAGATTGGGTTTGAATCTGTTTTATTCAACGATCTTCCTGAGGATTCTCTTGAGATTCGATACGATCCGGATCAATCTGTTCCATTTAAGCGTCATTTTCCAATCGGAGTAAATCCAATGGAGGTAAACCTGAATGGTTTTATAAGCTTTAAAAATCCAGAAAATGTAAACTGGATTCGCCCGTTAAGCTTGCTGCAACTCCATACAAAAGTATTTAATTTTGTAGAATGGGACTTGGCAGAGGGGATTCCTGTTGAACCTCAATTACAGCTTCAGCAGAATTATGCCGGTAATATATTTAATCTTAACCTAAGTGAAGAATTAGAGCAAATAGATACAGATCTGAGTAAAGAGAACCTTCATCCCCAACAAAGAGCAATCCTAGCCATGAGTTATGCCAGTATTTTGGGTTTAAGAGACCATAAAGCTCGATTTCTGCGGATGCGAAATAATCAAACAATTTCAGAATTTAATCCTGACAAGGAGATACTCAGCTCAATTCCCGAAATTGTACCTGCAACGCATCCTGCATGGAGCTACAATAATGGCGCAGTTGCCTACCTTTTAACCGAAACCGAAGATTCTCAAAGATTTGTAGACTATTTTTACGAGGTTGTTAAAAATCATCCTGATGCTCGTGCTGTTCAGACGATTTCTTTTGACATTATTCGTCATTTTGGTTCCGAATATTCTTCGGTTGAAGAGATGCCGGTCTATCAAATCATTCTGGATAGGTATGGTGAAAATGATATAGCGCGAAATGCACATATGGCATTCAGAAATCGAGTTGAAGAATGAAATCGTATGAATCTTCGTTGGCAATCAGAGGTATTTGCAAACAAATAAAAGAGTTTTTGTGAGAAAATTTCTGCTCATTAGTATCGCACTTCTATTTATTTCTGAAGATATATCCGCCCAGGGATTCAACGTTTTCAATAGCCGAAATCATCCACACCTGAATTGGCAGGTTGTGGAGACTGAGCACTTCAAAATTATATATCCCGATCGAATTACCGGGATTGAAGTGCTGGCCGCAAGCATTGCCGAAGAATCGTACGACGCACTTTCTGAAAACTTAGGTGTCACTTTCACAGAAAAAGTGCGACTCTATCTTTCAGATGAAGATGAAATCGAAAATGGTTTTGCCAATCCCATCGGGCGCGGATATTCCATGATGTGGGTCAACGTTAATGGATTTCGGGCTGGCCGAAATGGCAGCGTAAAATGGCTCCGGCATGTGATGGCTCACGAACTTGCCCATATTTTTCACTACAAAGCGGTATGGTCCAATTTGGGGATTTTGCAGTTTATCATTGCCACGCCCATTGAACGCCATTGGACAGAAGGACTCGCCCAATATGAAACGGAAGAGTGGAATTCACAGCGCGGAGATCGCTGGCTCAGAAAAGCAATCTTCGACAGCCGACCCAATTTCAGAGACGGAAGCTCCCTGGAAAACGGCCGCCTGATGTATGCCGTTGGAAACTCACAGCTTCGATATTTCACCGAGCAATATGGTGATACAACTCTCGCAAAAATGCTTTCCTGGCGGGATAAAAAACTGGGCTTTCTGGAATATCACGATTTTGGGGAAGCGTTCGATGAATATGTAGATGGTGGCTATGATGCGTTTTATGAGGAGTGGCGTAAACATATGAATGTGTATTACAACACGCTGGCTGCAAGTATGGAGAGAACCGATTCGCTGGATACAGAGCCGTTTTCTCTTCCGGGTCAGTTTTATATGGATATGGCTGTGAGTCCGGATGACAGTTTGATTGCCGTGGTTTCCATTCCCTCACTCGCACGTCCGGTTCGGTCCTTATACATCGTAAAAAACGATTCGACAAAAGATTCCCGAAAAGTAGCCGAGGGAAATATTAATTATGATTTGAGATGGAGCGGGGATGGGAAGTCACTTTATTATTCCCGTTTATCCAGAGGCGAGAACTCATCTTTATATAATGATATTTATGCCTTAAATATTGAGAGTGGATCTGAGAAGCGGATCACAGAGAGTAGAAAAGCAGCATTTCCAACACCCGGATCGTCCAACAGTGAAATAGCTTACATTGTAAATGAAGGCGGAACGGGTAATCTCTTCTCAAGGAATCTTGAAACCGGACATGAAACACGAATCACAAATTATCAAAACGATGTTCAACTTAGCTGGCCAACATGGATTGATGATAAGAATCGTTGGTTGATGTATAAGTTTGATGCAGAACGGAATCGACAATTCATTTTACTCAATCCCGAAAATGGACAAGAAACGGTTTTGCTGGATGATGGTACGGGTGATAATCAGCGACCGATTTTAAGTCCGGATCATCAACAATTTGCATACACATCGTTGCGGGATGAGGTGCCCAATGTGTTTGTGTATGATTTTGAATCTAAATCTTCACGACGCGTGACAAACCTGTTTACCGGTGGTGATCTGTACGGATGGATTTCAGAAACCGATTCTGTGGATCACGAACGGCTTTTAATCCAGGCCAGTGAAACTAAAAACAGAGATCATGCATTCTGGGTGGATGTCAATCGAGAGCCGGCATCTCAATCTGTGGACATTCCCGAAGCCTATTCAAGTTGGCGATTAAAATCACCACCGAATTTTATTCCGTATGATATCGAAGCAGATCCGTCAACTGTTGTCGATCGATATGAATATCAGCCTCTCAGAAATATCACACATGGGGTTAGTATTGCGTTGCCGTATTACATCGATTCGAATCAGTGGGGTATAGCCGGAACCACAAATTGGCTTGAACCGATTGGAAAACATCTGTTTACAGCCTTTGGTGCCATCAACTTTTCATCCCTCGAGGAATACACATATGGTGCGGTCAATTATCAAAACAATCAACTCTATCCAAGTATCACATTTTCTGCCTACAGTCTGCCGGCAAATTCCAGGTTTTATGGCAGCAAATATTTGATGGAAGAGTTGATCGGCGGCGAAGTGTCTGCTGTGTGGCCGTTAGACGTTTTCAACAAATCATATCGATCCTCATCATTCGGGGTCAGGTTTCGACATGTCTTGGTTAATCCTCTTGATCCTGAGGAGTTTGAGAATGGTCCGGTGCTTCCAACTCCTGTGGAAGGGCGTCAGACCGATCTGAAAATTGAGTGGCAGCTTCAAAAGCAAAAGCCCTGGAAAAACAACACCATTCATCCGCTGGATGGATATGGAATCAAAGCCAGTTTATTGGGAGCTGATAAGATTCTTGGATCGGACGTAAGCTACCTGGAGGCAGATCTCAACACATATATAACTTTGCCTTCAATTGGCATACAACGGCTCTATCTCCAGGCGCGATATCAGCAGCAGTGGGGGACACCATTTCCACAAAATGATATCGGGTTAACCCGATACGACAACATCACACTTACGCTGCCGGACCAGGTTTTTGTTCAGTTTTTTAACGACTCAGAACGAGTTCGCGGATATCGAAAATATGTAGCCGGAAAACGAGTATTGTTCGGAACGGCCGAATATCGAATGCCATTTCTGCCATCTCTTTATACAGAAATACTTGGGGTGATTCGATTGGGAGCTACATCACTCACGATTTTTACGGACGCAGCGGTTGTGGGTGATGCCGTTCTTGACGATGGCTCAACTACAACCATCGATCGGTGGGGAGCCGGAGCAGAGATAAAAAACGAAGTACAGATTTTCGGAATCGGAATTGCTCATTCAGTGGGTGCAGCTCAACCTGTAAAGAACCTATTCGAAGATGATTTTGTAGATCTGTATTATCGGGTAAAAGCAGTCATACCCTTTTAGGAAGACATGTGAGGTGAGAATCGAGACACCTGAAGATGGCGCAAGTGTCTCGCTTGTGCCCTAATTTCGAGCACGATCGAAACGCTCGCGTTATCACTGATTTTAGAGTTCGGAACAGCACCCCGTCAACTCATTAACTAAAAAACTCACCAACTCACTCATCAAGCTTATTCAACTTGTACTCAGAAAGTGCAACTCTTGCCGAACTAATCGATTGCTGAGCCTGATCCCGATGTTTTCGTTTAATTTTTAGCTGACACCTTCCCTGCTCGGATCCCGGCACATCTTCAAATGTCCGCATGGAATTTCCCTCAATTAAAACTTTCGCTCCCCATAATCCTTTTTTATAAGTCAGGGATTCAATTTCATCGAATGGAATGTCGATCTCTTTCAGATCTGATTTGATAAAACCGCCAAAAGCATCTTTCACCTCAAACTCAAGAACGAGGCTGTTTTTCTTAATATGGATGAGTCCCTGCGCTTCGGCAAAGCCTTGGTTAACGTCGAGATGAAATGGAATCGGCCTTTTCTGCAAAATGAGAGAGGTTAAGATTAAAATTCAGAAGAAAAATAAATTTTTTGAGAAAATTTTGTAAGGAATTTCGCATTTAAGGTTCATACTAATGAGAACACGAACACAAAGAGAAAAATTGAGGAGTGATTGAGCACACTTCTCAAGTCCTTCCGGGAGTTGTGGTGGATAACCGCAACTCCTGATTTAT
>CAYRDO010000047.1:0-10929 GCA_964422985.1 uncultured Rhodohalobacter sp.
CGCCCTCCGGAAACACAAAAAAGGAGTAAGTGGATTGAGTGGACCGAAACCCCTCTTTTACCGCCATCACCCGCAAGACCGTTCCTTTTGGGATCAATACATTTGGTTCCTGAAAACCATACCGCCCGCCCATGAAATTTGTGGGAATGGTTGACCAAGAGTTGGGCTCGCCGCTTCTGTCGGTGATGGAAATGGCATCTTCATAAACTGCAGATTCGTCCGTCGGGGTTGATCCGTTCAGCGTATAATAAAATGTGACACCTTCCTGGGGATGTGAGAGTTCAAGCTCGAAAGAAGAGGAGTAAAAACCGGGTGGATGCGAAAGTTCAGGTGGGTCCAGTTGCTCTAGAAGAGGTTCTGTGGTATTGGGTTCTCCCGGAGTCGGTTCATCAAATAAAACCCATTCGCCGGTTCCGTCCGGTTGGCGACCGAGCGAAATATCCTCCTCTAATTCTCTTTCGGGTGATTGATCTAAAAGTGTTCCATCGGAATGAGTCAAAAACAATTCTTCCCCATCGGCTGATACGCCATAATTGGTGTGCAGTTCCGATCCAGGGACAGTACGATTTTTATCAGAGGCCCAGATCAGCATAAAATCTCTGGGCTGAATAGTTGTATCCGGGAACGTCCATTTGAACGGTTCGTCGCCATCATCCGAAAGGCCAAACCCGGACAGGTTGATCGGCTCATCGCCGGAATTATAGATCTCAATCCAGTCTTCAAAGTCTCCATCCTCATCGGCAAGTGTGGTTTCGTTGGAAGAAAGAATTTCGTTGAGGTGCAGATTTTGGGCAGAGCCCGAAGGCACCATTATCCCAAAAAACAGGATTGTAAAAATAATGTGTGTGAATAGTCTCATAACGTCTCTCATCAACCATTATCTAAATAGAAATAATGGTAAGTAGTTTGTAGATGATCTATCTGAGTGGCAATATTGGTAAAAAAATCGGATCAAAAAAATGAGAGAATAGAGTAGGAATATATCACTCTATTTGATTGGCGTTCTCAAAAAAACTATATAGAAGTAGTTATATAGTTCTATAGAAGTGTATTGAAACAAAAGACTTAACATTATGACTCATCAAGTATGAAAATAAGCTTACCAATTCTTATGCTCCTATTTTCCTTGCAGGCATGGAGCAGTTCGAATGAAGGCGTAAATCAATCCGAAACCTCCAATCTAAAAGTTACAGCCGTTGAGGAACATTCCGAACTTTATTTCATGAACGGTATTCAGATCAGCAAACGGTTTTGTTATTTAGCTCAACCAGATATTTGCAGTGAAGGAGAGGTTGTTGAAAGTGACACGGTAAAAACATCTTTTCTTGTGTCGGTAACTTTTAATAGTGACAATCCGGATTCTGTTTTATTTGACGGACTCGAAGGCGCAAACAGCAAACCAAGAGAGATGATATCTAAGGGATTTAACGGTGGAGCTGCTACAGCTCAAAACTCTTCATGCAGACCTTCCACAGATTGTGGCTATGCGAAGCTAACCGGATCTGAATTGGAGATCGATGTTTATACTTCCAGTGGAGATTACTCTGGTACGGGAACGTTGGATAATGACAGACTAACCATACACGCTGAATATTTTTACAGGGGATCGGGTGCAGAATATATGTTAGAAGGGGAAAGAATTGTGGAGGAAGAATGATGCGGTTTCAAAAAAAGAGATTGCTGATAATTGTTCTGGTTTTCTCGTTGATAGGATTTCTGGCCTTTAACAGTTGTAGTGACTCTTCACTAGACACAGACACTGACGGTGGAGATGATACTACAGTTTCAGATTTGATTTATTTGAGAGGCACACAAATTATCACGCAGTACTCCGCCTGGCCTATCCAAGAAAATGATGTGCCTACCGTTGATACAACTCGTATCCATTTTATCACTAAAATTCAGTCTATTAGGGGCGAACGTAATTCGATACGACTTTACGGACTGGATGGCGCTGATGTAGGAAAACGTGAACATTACCTTTATCCGGATTGTGAACATCCGGATGATTGTGTCGTTACAGGGAAACTGGAAGATGAAGTTTTTGATATTCAACTGACTAATAACGGTCGATCGTATGAAGCTTCGGGTAATATCTACCAAACATATGATCCCTATGTAGAGATGACGGCCACTTATAACTATCAAAATACAACCATAGAGTATGAACTGGAGGGCGGAACTTCTGAGGAATGAAAACCTTCCGGGTTAAAAAATTTACTTCATTAAGAGAAAACAGAATCAGAAAAAAATCTAAAAATAATTCAGCATGAAGCTCATAAACTTCATTCTATTCATCATTTTCTCAATATTATTCACAGGCTGTAAAGGGAGCATTTACGATTCTATGCTTGAGGATGTAAACACAGGCACCTATCATCTTCATGGAACAAAGATAGATAAACGACTTTGCTACATAAGTAATATATGTGAGTCGGGTGAGGTTCTGTCTGCAGATACAACCGGAGTTGAATTTGATATTGGTGTGGAGTATTTGTCCGGAACAACAGATTCACTGCGGCTCAGAGATCTCAGGTATGCCAGCACACAACGTGGCCGGGAGTTTGCAAAAATAAAAGGCGGAAAACTGATATTCGATCTTCATAATTTGGGCCACAATTATACCGGAACCGGATACCTGGGAGCTGGAAAAATATCATTGCAAACGAGCTACCAATACAGAGGTACCGAAATTGAATTCAATCTTACCGGAGAAAAAATTGATGATGAGGTTTTACGATGAGGATAAAAGCAATCTTACTCACGTCAATTATAATCCTCACCAGCTGTTCGGGAGATTTGGTTGAAACAAAAATAAAAGAGATCAACTCCGGCACATATAAACTCAGTGGCACTCAAATTAAAACCATTTACGTATTTCCTTGGGGAGAAGAGAATGAAATCATGTCAAGTGATACCACTCAAATTGAGTTTACGGTAGAGGTTGAATATCCAAAAGGCAGAAAGGATACGGTTCGTTTTGAAGGGTTGGAAGGAGCGAACGCCGGAGAGTATCAAGCTGTGAATAAAAACTGTACTCATCCATCCTGTTACGCGGATGCAAAACTGAGTGGCTCTGAACTGAAATTTGATCTTAGTGCTCCAAGTGGAGCGTATACCGGGCATGGATATCTTGGAGCAGAAACATTGATTCTGGAAACCAAGAATCGTTATAGAGGTGAATGGGTTTATTATGATTTACAAGGAGAGAAAGTAGAGGATTGATAAACAATTTCTGGTATGCGGTACTCGATTTCTGATCTAAATACCTTCACGGATCAACTAAGTTTAAATTGTATTATCAACGAATAAAATGTAGAATTGACGTGCCATGTGGTTCTTCCAAAACATCATCAAATATGAGAAAAGCATTTTTTGTCCTTGCGCTTTTTCTAAGTGTAATCTTGTTCGGCTGCTCCGTTGAACCTGAAGAACCCGACGATAATATTTCAGGTATCTATTATCTGAGAGGAACACAAACCCATTCAGGATTGTCTTGTTTTAACTGTTTGGATTACGATGCTCCATATATAAACTACTCGGAGTTTTCTTTTTATGTGAAACTTGTTAAAGATAAGGTGGATACGGTTCGCATATACGGACTTGAAGGAGCCGATGCCGGTACCGCCGAAAAGAAAGTGTTTCCAAACTGTACCTCTCCGGATGACTGCAAGGTCTATGGAAAACGAACCCCTTCAGGAGAGATTGAAATTGATATTGAACATAACGGACGCAAGTATCAGGCAATGTGGTCTATCTCTTCGCTGACAGCCCGCCTGTCGTATGGTGATGTTTCAGTTGACTACGACTTGTCGGGAAGTCCTGTCATATTACGATGAGGTGAAAAAACTATGAATACAGCTTTTAAAAAAATAGCGGCTTGTACGGCCATAGTGCTTCTGTCAGTTTCGATTTGGAGTGGATTTGGAAGTGCTGCCGAATCTCCATCTAAAACATTTAAAGCAAGTGGTGTGAACTCTGAAACGTACTTTCTGCACGGCACAAAAATAAGTACGATTTACCCGTGTACTTTTACCTGTTTTGATATGGAGCCGGCCAGAGATACCACTTCCGTAACATTTACAACCCATGTGTGGTCGGCGCCGGGCAAGAAAGACACCCTTCGGTTTTTCGGCCTGTTGGGAGCCGATGCCGGCGAATCAGGGCCCAATCAATTCATAGAATTTGTTTTTCCCATTGAGTTGCATCATGGAGATCAATATAGAATTTATGCAAGGAAAACAGATAATGATAAGTTTGAGATAGAAGCTTGGGGAACCGGTTCGCGGTATATAGGTACTGGCTCGTTTGGTAATAATACCATTCAACTTCAGGGAATGTATCAGTACAGAAACCGCTCGTTTGCGTATGATTTGGAAGGTGTGAGAATAGAAGAATGAGGATTTTCGTTTTCTGATATTCGATCTCTAATCTGAAAAAAATCGCATCTCTGAGCTCGAATATCAAGCTTAATAAACCAACAACAAAAACTTCGCTAACATCCCTTTGTAAAGAATGGTACATTTCGTGAACATTCAGTCGTAATAGAATGAACGTCTGGTTTATGAAATGGACAAAGATTTTGTCATTCTGAACTTGACTCAGAATCCTCATACTTTGGTACGAAAGGAGATCCTGAATCAAGTTCAGGATGACCGGTACAAAGTCTCTTTTCGTAAACCCGAAGTCATAAATTTTATAATTACCGTTCTGTTCGTTCGTTCTAAGAACTGCGAAGAACGAATTCCATACTTTGATGATAAAACGATCCCTAAAGGTTCTGCTCACAATTCTGTTTCTGTTGCCGGCCTCAGCTCAGGCTCAGGATACCACCTCCATCAATGAGGATATGGCAGAGGCGCTGGACTATTACATCCAGGGCATCAACGATTTTGAGAATCAAGACTACCAGCTCGCACTGGATAAATTGACAGCGGCTCACCTGAAATTATCGGATCACGCCGGTGTGAATTATGCTCTTTCGGATGTATACCTGGAAACGGAAGATTACACGAACGCCGCCTACTACGGACAGATTGCGGCAGATTTAGAACCGGAAAACAAGTGGTATCAATTGCATCTGGCTCAAGTTTTTACTGAATCGGGGCGAAGTGAGCAGGCGATCAACTCTCTCAACAAAATCCTCGAGTATCACCCGAATGATATTGATGTTCTGTATCGGCTTGCGGAAAACTATACGGAAATTGGAGAGTTGGAGAAATCCAACGAAATGCTGGACAAAATTCTCGACCTGAGAGGAAGCGCCTTTGAAATTCATCTGAGCAAATTTCAGAATTACAACGCGCTCAATCAGAATGAAAAAGCTCTCGCTGAGCTTCAAAAATTACGTGAGTTGAACCCGGCAAATTTGAGCACATTGCACACCATCAGTCAGTTTTACCTGGAGTTGGGCAGGGAAGAGGAAGCCAAAGAAGTTCTGATGGAAGCCCGGGACCGAAATCCCAACGATACAAATACGCTGATTTTATTGGCGGAAATCTATATCCAAAATAATAACTGGGAAGAGCTGGGTGATACCTTTGTGATGATGATGAAGAACCCGATGATTAATCCGCCGCAAAAGATGGAATTGGTTCGGTATGTGATGGTGAAATATCAGAATCAGCCGGATGAACAGATTTTAGCTGAGCAGGCGCGAAAAGTAGTAGAAGCGTTGAGCGAAGAGGAAGCTGATTTTGCCCCGGCGCAATTGGTAGCTGCGGATTACTTCTTGCAAAATAACGAAATGGAAAAAGCGCTGACCAGCTTGGAACGAGCCACAGAGATCAATCCGGATCAGGCCGAGGCGTGGGCGCAGCGAGTCCAAGTTTTGTTTAGTTTGGGGCGATACGGGGAAGTGATTGAACTGTCTGAACAAGCCAACGAACATGCTCCTGATAACGCTTTTGTTCAGTTTTTTACAGGTGCTTCGTATATGTTTGAAGGTCAGCATGAACAGGCTGAAACCTGGCTTGAAAATGCGTCGATGGCTCCATCACGACGAAATTTTCGCTCCGCCATTTATGGCACGTTAGGGGATGTAAAGCAAGAGCTTGATAAATGGGATGAAACAGTCGATGCTTATGAGCGTGCTCTACGACTTGATCCCGAGAATACCACGGCAATGAATAATTACGCCTACTATCTGTCTGTTCGTGAAGAGAATCTACAGAAAGCTCTCGAGATGGCAACCGATGCGGTTGAATCGAATCCCGAAAATTCATCCTTTCTCGACACGTTGGGATGGGTCTATTTCAAGATGGAAAATTACGAGCAAGCCCGAAACTATATTCAACAGTCTATCGATACCGGAGATGCCAGTGCCGAAGTGTTTGAACACATGGGCGATATTTTGGAAGCTCAAGGCGAGATCGAAGGAGCCCGGGATTGGTGGGAAAGAGCGCTTGAGGAAGATCCGGATAGAACGCATCTCAACGAAAAACTCGAACAGATTTGATTCTCTTTAAGAAGGTGTTGAATATCGATTCTGTCATTGCGAAGATGTTATCCAAAAATGAGGTCATTCTGAACTTGATTCAGAATCTCCATTCGTTGATTAAGTATCGTGATACCGGATCGGGGTCCGGCATGACCAAACTAAGTTTATTGTCTAATTCCAAATTCTTCTTCAAGCGTACATCATTTACAGGAATCTTCTTGATTCTCCTCTTCATGATCTCCTGTAGTTCATCGTCAGAATTAATAGAGAATGAAGAGGATTTACCAGAAGCATCCATCTCTGTGGATCAGCTTCTGGAGTCTGTACCCAATTATAGGGAATCCCTTCAAACGATTTCCGGGCGGGGACGGGCAATCGTCAGCGAGCCGGGAAACAGTGAACGTGTGACACTTGAATTCTTATCAAACCGAAACGAAAGTCTGATTACTGTTCGAACAAGCGTTGGTATTGAGGGCGGCCAAATCTA
Source organism: uncultured Rhodohalobacter sp. (assembly GCA_964422985.1). Classification (GTDB taxonomy): domain Bacteria; phylum Bacteroidota; class Rhodothermia; order Balneolales; family Balneolaceae; genus Rhodohalobacter. The sequence goes on from CAYRDO010000047.1 coordinate 6,927, forward strand.
TGTCGATTCTGATTCTCTCCTCGTTTACAACCGAGTTGATAAATACGCGGAAAAAGTACCGCTCAACCAGGGAAAACTGACAAGTGTCGGGTCTATCGCATCGGTGAATATGCTGGACTTGTTTAACTATACATTTACAGAATCGGATGTAGATGGATTGTATGAAACCGAGGATCACTACATAGCTGTTCTTGTAAATGATGTGAGGGTTCAAATTTCCAAGAATTCCGGCAGGATACTTGAAGTAAACGTTCCTGAAGGAGATCAGACAGTTCCGTACAGCCGGATTATTTATGAAGGATACGGCGAAATTGAAGGGTTTCAACTACCGAGAAAAATCACGATTTTTAGCGAGGACGGAGAATCAAGAGCCACATTGCTGGTTCAAAATTTAGAGATCAACGACGAGTTACCCGAGCTCGGCATCGAGCTTCCCGACGATATTCCCATTTACAGGTGACAGGCACAAGGTATGATGAACCTCAAATCATTTTTAATGACATGCTTGATTGCACTCGTTGCAATGGTGGGCCTGTCTGCCGAAGCCTTTGCACAGGCAGGCGAGTCTCAGGCGCAGTCATCCTACGAGAGAATGCGGGCTCAGATTTTAGAACGACAGCAATCCACCCGGTCCCAAATCGAAACGCTGGATGAGCAGATCGCAACTTACACACGGCGCCTCAACGAACGGACCGAAGAGTATGATGAGGAGTATCAACAATTTGAAGAGTTGAATCGTCTGATCTCTCTGCAGCAAGAACGCCTCCGGCAGATGAATCGCGAGCAACGACAGATACAGGAAGAGATCACGCTCATTCAAAACAATCAAGCCGAGCTTCGGCAACGATTAGAAGAGCTGATCAATGAGTATCAAGGAAGCTTAACCTATCTTTATAAACACGGCCGGACTACAGAACTTGCATTACTTCTTACCTCTACATCGATCAACCAGTTGATGGTTCGAACATTTTACCTCTCCCGATTTAATGATTACCTGGAGGCGCAGTTGTCTGAAATCGAGGAGACCCGACTGCAGATGGAGCAAGCGCGACAAGATTTAGAGGCATCCAGTGAACGGAATCAAATTGCACTTCAGGAAATTGAAGCCGAGACGGAAAATTTGCAGGAGCAGCAGGCGAGACAACAACGGATGGTTGATTCTCTGAAAAAAGATATCGCAACACTGGAAGAGCAGAAGCAAAGTCGCGAGCAGCAGAAGCAAAATCTTGAAGATACGATGGAAAACCTGATCCGAGAAGAGGAGCGATTGCGGCGGGCTGAATCATCCGGTGAAACGGTAGTGAGGCGTGAGATGTCTGTCAGCGATGAGGTTTTGAATTCGTATGAAGCAGAGTTTCGTGATCAACGGGGTCAGCTCCCATGGCCGGTGGATAATGGAACCATTACGGAGAAATTCGGAGAGCGAATTCATCCCGTTTTCGGAACCCGTACACGAAATTTAGGAGTTGATATTTCAGCTTTGCCCGGCTCCACGGTTCGTGTTGTAAATGATGGATACGTTTATGGAATTCAGCCGCTTCAGGGATACGGGGATGTTGTATTTGTGAGCCACGGTGACTACAAAACCGCCTATGGGAACATGAGCGAAATCTACGTCCAAAAAAACCAGGTACTCAGCAAAGGCGATACGATTGGACTGTCGGGAGATGAAAATTCAATCCGCGGAGCCGTACTCTTCTTTTTAATCCGTGACGGCAGCCAGATGGTAGATCCGGAATTGTGGCTCGAAGAAGCACGTCTTTAAACTCCCTATTCTTATGAAGAATGCAAGGATTTATCATAAAACAGGGGCATATTTTTCATTTCGTTTAATGACGGCGAACATGCGATGTATGAGTTTGCCCCGTACGGCATTAAGTACACTCATTTTAGCTTTACCCTCGGTACATTTCCGCTGGTAATACTGGCGAAGTTCGCCGGGTTGTCCCACGGCCGCCAGCGCTCCCATATGTAACAACGATTTAATCCGTTTGTCGGCCCGGTGAGAGACCCGCCGCCCGCTGTGCACGTTGGTTCCCGAATGCCAGCCAAATGGGGCAATCCCACTGTAGCAACAAAATGCGCGGGGATTGTCAAATCGGCAAAATCCTCCGGTGGCTATAATCATGGACAGAGCCAGTCGAGGACCCACCCCGGGGATGCTTTGCAACAGTTGGTATTGTCTGGCCAGTTGCTCGCTACGGGCAATTAGTTGCTCAATCGCTTGTTCAATGGTATTTATCTGTTGGTCAAACACGGCAATGATGGCCTCTAGTCGTAAGGCTTTGGCTTGCCAAGAATCTTGGGGCATATGAGCTTTTTGATCGCGCAACTGCCCTTTGTATTTGGCCCGGTCGGCCACCAAAAGCGCCCGTTCGCTTTGCAGACGGGCCAATTGATCTACCAGATCCGAGTGCTTGACCAGGCGGATCCGAGAGGGAAAATCCATCCCGTAACAGGCGATGCGAACCGCGTCCACCGGATCACTTTTGCCCCTCTGCCGCCCAAGAGAGGCTTTGATCTGGCCGGGATCTTCCATCCACAAATCCAGGCCAAGGCCTCTGCAAACCTCCCGCAGAGTGTGCCCATACATACCGGTATGCTCGGCAACCACTAACATATTCTGAAGGGTATCCACCGGGAGTTCGCTCAACAGTTTTTCGAGGGATGCCACACGATTTGCACAACGCTGTTGGGTTACAATACGACGGGTCGAATCCATCACACATAGATCCAGGTGGTTTTTGCTAATATCGATGCCGGTCAGGTATGAATACTTCATGGGATTGTCTACATTTGGATTATCGATGATAAGCGGTGAACACTGTCCTCAAAACCTTATCAGCACTTAGCTGGATTCTTATACAGGCCTGGTGTTCACAAACGTCGGGTAGTACCAAATAGGGAGAAAGACCCAATGCTTCTAACCGAAGGGATGGTTCACTACCCGACGGCTTATTGTTCATCAGTAATCTGTAAAAAACCAGATTCATAATCACTCAATTAGTCTAAGGTTTGAAGGGGGAATGTGAACAGGATGAATGTCCTGTGAACTCGGGGGATGACCATTCGATCTGTTTGAGGTACACCCCTCTGAGCTTTTCAAGAACTTTTGAAAAACTCTGTCTCCCCTCAAAGAAAGATTTTTTGACCCATTCCTTCGATCCCATTCTCTATATTGCATGAGGTAAAATAGAGATTATGAATTCAGTAAACGGGTCTAGTTGATCGGCACCATTTGCAAGCTAACCGGCTGTGAAACGTTGATTTCAGTTCCTGTCGGCGAAATCAAACCGGAATCCTGATCTCTTTCAAAAACGACAATGTTATCCGTATGACGATTAGCAACAAGAAGATAAGCGCCGGTCGGATCAATCATAAAATTCCTTGGATGAGCGCCACCGGACGATTGCTCACCAACATTTTCCAAGCGACCTGAATTTCGGTCAATGGAGTAAATAACAATGTTATTCAGATCTTCCCGGTTGGATGCATAGAGAAATCTTCCATCGGCAGAGACCCGGATATCAGCTCCAGAGAATCTTCCTTCATAGTTTTCAGGGAGTGTGCTGATGGTTTGAAGCTCTTCGAGGGATTCTCCATCGTATGAAAAAGCAACCACAGTACCGTTCAGCTCATTTACCAGGTAGGCATATTCACCATTTGGATGAAAAGTGAGATGCCGGGGTCCGGCGCCTGGTTCGGTTTCAAACACAATAGACGGTTCGCTCTGTAAGCTCAGGGAATCACGGTTAAAAGCATATCCCGTCACCGTATCCGTCCCGAGGTCTGTCACAAAAAGTATTCTGTTATCAGGTGACATGATGGTGCAATGAACGTGAGGAGAGTTTTGTCGCCGTTCATTAACGCTGCTTCCCTCGTGCACAATTGCTGTCGTGGATTCCGCAAGACTACCATCATCCTGAATCGGGAATGCAGCCAGTGAACCGCCGAGGTAATTTCCAACAAAAACAACATTTCCGGTCTGATCGGTACTACCGTA
>CAYRDO010000047.1:10939-21091 GCA_964422985.1 uncultured Rhodohalobacter sp.
GTAGCATGGTGCTCCGCCGCGACTCGATTGTTTATTCAAAAATGAGATCTCGCCGTTTTCTTTATCAAATGAAAAAGCACTGACTGTCGCATCTGCCGAATCTGCTTCTTCATTGGCAGCATAGAGAAATGAATGATCCGGTGATAACGCGAGATAGGAAGGATTTGAGGAGGAAACTGTATCAACTGGTGTAACAGATCCATCTTCAGAATTGAATTCATAAAGATAAATACCTTCACTTCCCTCTCCCGTATAGGTGCCTACAAAGAGGTAGTAATCAGTATCGATTTCAGGCCGGTTTTCAACGTCTTGATTACAGCCAATTAACGAGAGTAAACAGATAGCAAGCAGCGAAAGTAAGATCGGTGATTTCATAGAATTTGTTGAGTTAGAATCTCACAAAGTATACAACTTTTTTTATAACTGAATCAGTGTGGCGCTGATGACTTCATCTTGCCTAGTCCGAATACTTTTCATGATTTCTGATGTCGGTTCAGCATCCAACTGGATGGTGCAGCAAGCAGTCTGTTTTCCTTCAAAAATCACATTCGTCAGTTCCTGTGCATTGATGTCCGCTTCTTTCAACTCGTTCATTACATTGGCGATGACACCCGGTTTATCATAATGGCGCACAACCAATTGCCATGGCGCATCTGTATGTTCGCAACGGTTCAACCAGTTTCTCACCTGACCCTCCTGAACGTATCCGCGCACGATATCGACCGCATCGGAAGCGACCGCAAGTTGTGCTTGTTTTGTGCTCGCGCCAATATGATGGCTCACATAAACGTTATCCAATTCCTGGAAACGGCTGCTGAATTCTCCCTGTTTGAATTCCGGTTCGTCACTGATTACATCTAAACCTGCTTTGATCCGGCCTGATTTCAATTCTTCAAAAAGAGCGTCCTCATCTACAATTCCAGCACGAGATGTATTGATGAAATAGGCTCCATCTTTCAATTTGGAAAGAACTCCTTTTGATATGATTCCTTTGGTTTCATCATTGATGGCAAGATGAACGCTCAGGATATCACATTTTGAGGCAACTTCCTCGATAGTTTCTACGCGTTTGATGTTCATCTCTTCAGCCTTTTCCGGTGTCAGCGAACGCGACCATGCAATGACCGGCATTCCAAACGCTTTTGCCCGGGTAATCACTTCAGATCCGATCTGTCCAACGCCCACAACTCCGAGTACTTTTCCATAAAGTCCGTCGGCTTGACTGAAGGTTGCCTTGTTCCATTTTCCGGCTTTGAAATCAACTACATTATCACCTAAATAACGGTCCAGGCTGATGATCAATCCCATCGTTAATTCAGCCACGGCGATCGCATTTTTGCCCGGACAGTTGGCCACGTAAATCCCAAGATTGCTGGCCGCTTCAATATCAATTGTGTTGACACCCGCACCGGCGCGAACAATCAGGCTGAGGTTCGGGCTATTCTGAATACAGGTTTTACTCACAACGGTCGATCGAACAATGAGGACGTTGGCATCTCCCAACCCATCGTCAAGATCAGAACTTGATGCAGCGGGATTATCAATTACATTCTGATCCATTTTCTCAAGTTCAGAGATGGCTTCTTCGGGTAGTTTGTCGGCAATATATACAGTCATTTGAGCTCCGCTTTTTGGTTGATCTCTTTTCTGTCAATGTACCAAATGAAGCGTACTTCATAAAATAAAGGCTCTGTAAAGAGAAGGGTTTAAAGCCTGTTAATTCTACTCGGGAATAGCTGTTTCTTTGATGAGAAGTTTGCCGGCAATCCACACCGTTCCGGCTACAATGGCAGCTGTGGCGATGAACGGCAATCCAAAGTAAGCGGCAAACAAAGCTCCTCCCCAGGTTGGGCCGATCATTCGTCCGAGTCCGGAAAGTCCTTGAGACGCTCCCATGACGGCACCATAATTATTCTCGCTAGCCTCCTGCGAAATCAGGCTAGTTATGGTAGGTGTATTCAGGCTTTTGCCGAGTGCCATCAGACAGAGAAACATGGCGAGGGTGAGCATGTTGTGAGCGAGGGGAATCAGACCGAGACCGATTACCATCAAAATGTTACCAACCAGGAAAATCTTCTCTTCGGCAAAAACATTGGTGAGCGGTTTGATCAAAAACCCTTGTACAATGACAGCAATGATTCCAATATAAAAGAATTGAATGCCCACATCCTCAGCACTCATGTTGAGTTGTGATTCGGCGAATAGAGGAAATGCACTGTACAAGCTTGATTCTCCAAAAGAGAGCAGGAAAAATCCGATGATCAATGGAATGAGAAATCCGCGGGCGGATGCCCCCTTCTGTTCTTTAAGCAAGCGCCAAAAGCGTGGTGAGAAAACACTGGGCCTTCGATAAGTCTCTTTTTTCTCTTTTTGGGCTGATTTGTCAACCGTTTCAGGAAGTTTGAAGAGAACCATCAGGAAACTACAGAAGGAGAGAAATGCTGCAAAAAATCCGGGTAGTGCAAAACGGTTGGCTTCCATCCATGCGGCAAACTCCGGAAATCCAAAACTTGCAATAAACTCGTGAAAGGCGGGATGAATTAAGCCGGTAGCTGTGGCCGGGCCAATCACAAAACCAATTCCGAAGGCTGCACCAATCAACCCCATACCGCGGGCGCGGTTTTCGCTATCAGTGACATCGGCGATATATGCTTGGGCTGTGGAGATATTTCCACCCATCATCCCGGCAACAATTCTTGATAAAAAGAGAACTCCAAGAGATTCGGCAAATCCAAAAATGATATAGGCGATAACCGCTCCAAACGTACTCATCAGCATGATGGGGCGTCGCCCCACGCGGTCGGACCAGCTTCCCCAAATGGGAGAAAAGATGAGCTGCATGAATGAATAAACGCTATAGAGAAGCCCAATGGTTACCGCCGAAGCAGAAAATTCCTGCGCATAAAAAGGAAGCAACGGCAATACGATCCCAAAACCAAGCAGATCGATCACCACAACAAGAAAGACGGTAGCAAGAGCAGATTTATTCTTCATAAAAGTTTTTCACACAGACCGGTAAAGATAGGTTGCTTGAATTAACATTTCATGAAGAGATTGGAGAAAGACGTAAAAGAAGACATTGTATTTTTTCTTATGAGCAAGAAATTTCTGTTATTGCAGAACATTAGTTTTGGTTAGGTTGATTAAAAAGGGTACGAAAAATACAATGTCTCAATGGCTAATTTAGAAAGAGAACGTCTAAAATACAGAAAACCATTTGAAGCTGGAGAGTTCTATCATATTTACAATAAAGCAGTAAGAAATGATCAGTTATTCTTTAGTGATGAAAATTACCGGTTCTTTTTAAGAAAATTTCATCAGTATACAGAAGGGATAATCTACGTCTACTCTTATTGCCTATTGAATAATCACTTCCACTTTATAATAAAAATAGATGAGAACGTAGATTTTATTACAGTAATTGAAAGATTGAGGAGGTTCTTTATTTCATACTCAAAAGCACTTAACAATTATGTGAATCGAGAGGGTACTTTGTTTGAGAGACATTTAAAGCGAGTTAAAATTGAAAGTGAAGAGCAGCTTCTCTGGACGGTCTATTACATTCATCGAAATCCCGTTCATCACTTAGCTACCGAGAATTATGAGAGATATCGATGGAGTTCTTATCCAACTATTATTTCTACGAAAGAGACTAATTTAAAAATAGAGGAGGTGCTAAGATTGTTATAAGGTGAAGATAATTTCGTGGAATTCCATGAGAGAAATATTGAGGAGGATGTTCTGCAAAAAAGAATTGCTTTTAAAGAGAAGTGAGTTAGACATTGTATTTTTCTTGCCAATTTAACCTCTTGAGCTAATACGAAACATTGAGTTGTTTCTAACACTCCTGCCAGTAAGAAAAAATACAATGTCTCTTCTTATCCAAGCTTCGACTTTGCCACCGCCAAAGACTCATCCGCGGCTGAAACTGTTTTATCGAGCATATCATTCGTAAGCGTTGTAGCCAAAAACCAGCTTTCAAAGGGTGAAGGTGGCAGATAAACTCCTCGCTTCAGCATTTCGTGGAAGAATACTTTGAACAGTTCCTGGTTTGTGGTGTTCGCCGTTTGGAAACCGGTTACTTTTTGATCAGTAAAATAGACACTCGACATAGAACCAACCTGGTTCATTTGGTAATCCAGTTCATGCTGATTCAAAACCACTCGTAAACGCTTCGTCAGGTATTCGGCTTTTTCTTCCAGATCCACATATAATTCAGGATGTTTTTCAAGCGTGCTGAGCTGTGCATAACCTGCGCTCATCGCCAGTGGATTTCCTGATAAAGTTCCGGCTTGATAGACAGGTCCGACCGGTGCCACGACATCCATAATCTCTTGCTTTCCTCCAAACGCACCAACGGGAAGTCCGCCGCCAATGATTTTTCCAAAGGTCACAAGATCGGCCCACACATCAAACCGTTCCTGGGCTCCACCCCGGGCCAAGCGGAATCCGGTCATCACTTCATCAAAAATGAGGACGGTTCCATGTTCATCGCAAAGTTCTCGTAATCCTTCCAGGAATCCGGGTTGAGGCGGGATGCATCCCATGTTTCCGGCAACAGGCTCCACGATAATCGCCGCCACATTATCTTTATTCTTTTTGAGGAGTTTTTCAACGCTGTCCAGATCGTTATAATCAGCATTGAGGGTGTCTTTTGCCGTTCCTTTTGTTACACCGGGACTACTCGGTTTGCCAAGAGTCAAAGCCCCGCTTCCGGCTTTGATCAGAAATGAATCGCCATGCCCGTGATAATTTCCTTCAAACTTGATGATTTTGTCTTTGCCGGTGTAACCTCGGGCAACGCGAATGGCGCTCATGCACGCTTCGGTCCCGGAGTTTACCATCCTGACTTTCTCCACATTCGGCACCATCGTTTGAACCAATTCGGCCATTTTGATCTCAATCTCAGTTGGCGCACCAAACGATGTGGAGTTAAACGATGCATCCTGAACCGCTTTGATGACAGTAGGATGAGCATGACCCAAAATCATCGGTCCCCATGAACCCACATAATCGATATACTCATTACCGTCTTCATCGGTGATGATCGATCCTTTCGCCTTCTTGAAAAACACCGGAACGCCGCCGACAGATTTAAATGCCCGCGCAGGAGAATTGACGCCACCCGGAATGAATTGTTGTGCTCGGTTATAGAGGTACTCGCTTTTTAGAAGCATAGATGTTTAGTCTTGAGTAAAGTACAACGGGCAGGCTGCCCGTTATTTTCAAATATAATTCTCAGTTATTAATAGCAATATTCGTTGAGAGCCGGGCAAGCTGCCCGGCATACAAAATGTCATGACTCATGACTACGCCTAATCCGTCATATTTTGCAACGCTGCGATTCGGTCTTCCAGCGGCGGGTGGGTCATGAATAACGCTTTCAATCCACTTCGTTTTCCACTGGTAATTCCAAATGCTTGCATTGATTCTGGCAATTGATTTGGTACTTCTGATTCTTTCCTGAGCCGTTGCAAGGCGTTGATCATTCCATTACGGCTTCCAAATCGTGCGCCGGCTTCATCAGCCCGGAATTCCCGTCGTCTTGAAAACCAAAATACAATCGTGGACGCAAGAATCGCTAAAACAATTTCGGCAGCAATCGTCGTAAGAAAGTAGCCGATTCCAAACCCTCGTTCATTTCTGAGGACAACCCGGTCTACAACAAAGCCAATTACGCGGGCGAGGAACATTACAAACGTGTTCACAACTCCCTGGATAAGGGCAAGCGTGATCATATCGCCATTGGCAACGTGGCCGATTTCATGGCCGAGTACAGCTTCAATTTCAGCCTGATCAAATCGCTGAAGCATTCCACTGCTGATCGCAACCAACGCCTTATTTCGGTTTGAGCCCGTTGCAAAAGCGTTTGCTTGTTGAGCATCGAAAATACCCACTTCCGGCATGCCAATCCCGGCATCTTTCGCCTGACGTTCAATGGTTCGAACCAACCACTCTTCGCGGGAGTTTTGTGGACTTTCAACCATTTTAACTCCCATGGTCCATTTCGCCATTTTTTTAGAAAGGAGCAGGGACACAAATGACCCGCCCATTCCAAAAATAAAACAGAAAATCAGTAGGGCCTGAAGGTTCAGCCCGGTTCCGTCCAAATAAGAGCCAACTCCCAAGAGGGATAGGGTAACACTCGCAACAATAATAATTGCCAGGTTGGTGGCAAGAAATAAGAGAACTCGTTTCATAGTCAATTTCTTAATTAAATAGGGTTTAAAAAGCTCCCCTCTCATAGGGGAATTATAAAACTACAACAATCGTGCCGCATCTTTTGCGAAGTACGTGGCGATCAGGTCGGCGCCGGCTCGTTTAAAACCGATTAGAGCTTCCATCATTGCCTCTTCTTCGTTCAGCCAACCGTTGGTTGCAGCCGCTTTGATCATTGCATACTCACCGGAAACGTTATACACGGATACCGGGATTTGCACCGATTCTTTTACGGCGCGAACCACATCAAGATACGGTAATCCTGGTTTTACCATCACAATATCGGCGCCTTCTTGTTGATCGATAATCGCTTCTTTTACAGCTTCTGTAACGTTTGCCGGGTCCATTTGATATGTTTTTTTATCGCCAAATCCGGGGGCGGAATCCAATGCATCCCGAAAGGGACCATAATAACTTGACGCATATTTTGCGCTGTAAGCCATAATCCCCGTATTTGGAAATCCGGCTTCTTCAAGTGCTTCCCGCATCAACAAAATTCGCCCGTCCATCATATCTGAGGGCGCTACAAAATCAGCTCCGGCCTCTGCATGGCTCACCGCCATTTTGGCAAGCAGTTCCGCGCTTTCGTCATTGAGGATCTCGCCATCTTCTACAATTCCGTCATGACCGTAACTGCTGTATGGGTCGAGAGCCACATCTGTCATTACCACCAAATCAGGAAATTCCTTTTTGATAGCACGAACGGTTTGCTGCATCAGTCCATCCGGATTTAGCGCTTCGGTTCCCTCGTTATCTTTCTTGTCATCAGGAACTTTGGCAAATAGAAGGACTGACTGAATTCCAAGCGATTGAATCTCCTCAACTTCTTCCATCAAAAGATCAATCGTAAATCGGTAATAATCCTGCATGGATGCAATCTCTTCTTTCTTGCCTTCGCCTTCCATCACAAAAAGAGGGGCGATGAAATCATCAGCAGACAAATGGTTTTCAGCAACCATTTTTCGAACTGCATTAGATGACCGAAGTCTGCGCGGGCGTGAATATGGATGTTTAAAGTCACTCATGTTGGTTGATTTAATGTGATTTTCAAAAGTTTTTAAATATCAATCGCTTTGTGGTCATCCTGAGCTTGACTCAGGATCTCCTTACTTCGCTTGGAGATTCTGAAACAAGTTCAGAATGACGTGTATATTAAGTTATTGCCTTATCACGTATAAACCATTCAATATGTTGAAGTCATGGTTGATGGAACTGCCAATGTAATATCTGCGGATTGAAACTTGTCGGATTCAATATTCTCAATATCTTCTGCAGTAATCGTATTGATGGTCAGAATATTCAAATCTTCATTCGCCTGCTGAATGTACCACACAATTCCTTCATAATCATTGGAGTGATACGATCCGTTGAGGTGAACCATCCGGTTGTTTTCATTCAGGTTGGAAAGAATGAAATGAGCCATTGTCGCGTCTTTGATTGCTTGTGAATAGATCAAGTTTGTGCCGCCGTGTCCGCCCGCCATTTGTGACATGGCCTGATAACTTTGCAGAGTTGTATCCACTTCAACCGGAAGCGGTGCGATCCACTCTTTTGCTAAATTGCTCAGGGAATCCAACGCACTTAATCCGCTGTAATAGACGGAGGATGCATATCGACGAGGGATATTGGTAGCGATCAGTGAAATCCCATTTTGCTTCGTAAACTCGAGGATCGGTTTATAGTCGGTTTTGTAATTATCCCAAAGGCGTGCTTCACTTTCAAAGCTATTTTGACTGATCTGACCCTCAAAATATTCATCAATCAAAATTTGCTGATCCGCCTCAAACATCTCCATTCCTACTATCAGTGATTTTGAACTGTCTGCCGAAAAATCCCGAATCAACTCAAGCTGAAGCCAATGTGCGATGGCGTTATCGTGTTGCTCGCCAAAAAAGATCAGATTATTCTGTTGAGAAAAGTCCAAAAACTGCTCATAAGAAATAATTTCCCCATCCTTGTCATACAGAAGATATGCGGGTTTATCCTGTTGCGCATGTACGGAGACACAAAAGACAAATACCAGCAGGAAAAATGTTTGGAGTGTTTTCATTATTTAATTTGAGGCTAAGAAAATCCCCCTTCGAAGGGAGAAAGCTAAAATACATCCACTACATGAAGAGACTGTTAATTCTCCGGCGCTTCTTCAATCATCTGTTCGCGAGCGGCTTGAAATTCATCGCCCTCATTCCACTCCATCATTTCATCCTGGTTCAGAACATCAAAGCTGACTCGGAAGAATAATCGTACGTCTTCAACCAATCCGGTTGGATCCCAATACTCGTTGATTTCATCACTCACGGAGTGATAATTAGCAGCATCCACACTGTCTACGGTCTCACCCCAATCTTCAGGCTTGTCGATATAATCCTGTCCGGGATTCGGAAAGATGGCGGGAATGCCTTGTTTGGCAAGTGAGAAATGATCGGATCGATAAAAATATCCCTGCTCGGGGTGTGGATCAGGTTTTACGGTTCGGCCGACTTCTTCAGCATATTCTTCAAATACCGGTGTGATGGTATTTCGCCCGTATCCAACTAACACCACATCTTCCGTCGGGCCATACACTTGCATGCCATCCATATTGAAATTCGCTGATATTTTTCCGGGATGAACCGTCGGATTATTTGCCCAGTATTTGGATCCCAGCAATCCCATCTCCTCAGCGCTCACAAACAGAAACAGGGCACTTCGCCGCATTTCAGGTTCGACTTCTTTATATGCCTTCGCAAGATTGATGAGCGTGCTGACTCCTGCGGCATTATCAATCGCGCCGTTATTGATGGAGTCGCCTACAACCGGAGTCGTAATTCCGAGGTGATCGAGGTGGGCCGTGAAAACGATGTACTCATCCATCAAATCGGGATCACTCCCTTCAATTTCTCCAACCACATTTTCTGATGACATATTGCTGTAATTCGCTTCTAAATCCACATCAGCAGTAATTCCTTCAAGAGGAACCGGTTGAAATTCAGGATCATCAGCGGCTTTTAGCATTTCATTCAAATCATGGCCGGCAGCTTCAAAAAGTTCAGCACTTGTAGATTCGGTCAGCCAGCTATCAAACGTCGTCATATTAGAAGCTTCACCTTCGGCACTCTTCAGGTAGAACTGCTCACCGCTCCAGCTATTAGAAACCACATTCCAGCCATATCCGGCTGTCGGAGTTGTGTGAATAATGATCGCTCCAAGAGCTCCCATTTCGGCCGCTTTTTCAAATTTATAGCTCCATCGCCCATAATAAAGCCGACCTTCGCCGCCGAAGAGGTTTTCATCATACGCCGGATCGCTGTTTTTGAAGACCAGAATTTTGCCATCCACATCGGCATCTTTGTAATCATCCCAATCAAATTCCGGCGCCTGGATTCCATATCCTACATAAAGGAGTTCGGCATCATTTACATCTACCACTTCTTCCTGGTTTGACGGCCATGCTACAAAGTCGGTTCTGAAGTCGAGATCATTCAAAACCTGCCCATTTTGTTTGAGAACAAACGAGGCAGAAGAGGGCTCAACCGTCTGACCCAAAAGCGGAAATTCCTGGGTGTAGGATCCATCGTCCATTCCGGGAGCCACACCTAAATTTTCAAGCTCATTTACAATGTAATTGATCGTCATCTCTTCACCTTCCGAGGCAGTGGCTCGTCCTCCATACTCATCAGATGAAAGGATTTCGATATGAGACATGAGGGATTCTTCCGTGATGGATTCAACGGCTGTTTCCGTATCTGCCTCGGATTCTGAAGATTGGCAGCCGCTAAACAGTAACGCAAAAATCAGAATAGAAAAATGAATTGTCTTGGTCATAAAAAAACGTGGTTGTATTCAATTTGATGAAAAATAAGGGTTTCGCCCGCAACGTGACAATAAAAAGGATTAAAGTAAATCAATAGGCGTAGAGACATTGTATTTTTTCAAAATAGAAATGAATGTTGA
>CAYRDO010000048.1:0-21080 GCA_964422985.1 uncultured Rhodohalobacter sp.
GAAACCATCCTCATAAGTGTGCTCATCAATCTTTTCTAGGATCAATTTCTCCTTCACTTCATCATCCTTATCCGCAAGTTTCATCAAAATGGGAATGACTAACGTTTCAAGCCCAACTAAAATCGCGACCACAGTCATAGCTCTGAAATATAACTGATGATCAATTTCAAACCATATTCCTGCTATTATCTGAATTGCAAGTACACCAATTGTAACAGCGGCGGCGTTCTGAACCCACTCTTTATCTTTCGCTAAGGCAGGTAGAAATAGTAACAAGGAATGCGCAAACGAAAATGCACAAACCACCACTGTAACTGTAATTTTAAAGTATAAATCGCCCGATATTGTCGCCCAAATTTCCGTGATGATTAGAATAGCGCTCAAGAGAGAAAAAATCATTCCTGCTATTCCAGCGGGTTTAAAGTTTCTCTTCTCAAGAAAAGCAGCGCAAGACATGGCACAAATACTGGCAATAGATATAGTAAATGTGGTTCCCAAAATTCGGGCCTGAATATCTCCAACTTCCCCGCTCACAACCGTAACAATAGCGATCACAGCTGTGAGTATTAAAAACCCGATAAACGACTTCAGGAACAGACTTTTTATTTCTGAGTAATCCATCACAAAAACTCTTTTGAGGTTAAGAGAAGGTATTGGATAGAATTTCCATTCCAATAATCGACTTTTTATTGATTAATAGCCGAAATAAGGTTAGTCATCGGATGAGTTTCAAAGGAAAAACTCACTTTCTCTTTGTGGATTCAGACCCAATTACCATTTTATCCAGCGACAATCCCTCCATCAAAGCATCGTAGTTGGAAAGATCTTTTGGAAGGATGATATCATTTTCATCGCGGCCAAGACCTTCCAATACTTTGAGATATTTCTCGGCGAGTTGAAGTTGCATCGCCTCTTTTCCGAGAGGCTGACTGAGTGCATCCGCAATCTGCTCAATCGATTTGGCAGTGGCTTCCGCAATCGCTTCAATTTCCTGTGCCGTACCTTCCGCTTCGTTAATCCGTCGCTGCATTTCCGCCTCAGAAATATTGATGATCTGTGCACGCATTCCTTCGGCATCATTCACTTTAGAGCCCTTCACCCCTTCCGATTTGGCAATCACCGCTCTACGATTTCTCTCCGCCGTCATCTGTCGTTCCATCGCATTTTGTACCGTACGCGGCGTGACGATATTTTTGATCTCATATCGGTGGACTTTTATTCCCCACGGGCGCTCCATCTCACTTAATACTTGCACGACTTCTTTACTCATTTTCGCACGCTCCTCAAATGTTTGATCCAAATCCATCGTACCGATGACAGACCGAGTTGTTGTCTGTGCAAGTTGAACGGCTGCATAACGATAATCGGTCACACCGTAGCTGGCATTCACCGGATCCATCACGCTGATGTAAATCACACCATCCACTTCCACCTTTACGTTATCCTGTGTGAAGCACTCCTGTGGTTCCACTTCAATCGTTTCTTCACGCAGATCTTGTTTGTAAACCACTTTGTCGATGAACGGTATCAGAGCATGAAATCCGGCCCCTAATGTTTTGTGATAGTTTCCAAGCCGTTCTACTATGAAGTTAAACTGGTTCGGTACGAGTCGAATGGCACGTACAAATTGAAACATCACATAAACAGAAAAAATCGCCAATAATACCTGACTAATTGTATTTAAGATCTCCATTATTATTTCCCTCCGTCAGAATTTGTTGATGATTTTGTGTGATCGCTTACCTTGCTGACCCCTTCAAAAAATGTCTTCAAGTTGGCCGTTTCTGTAGGCAGAACGGATACATTTGAATTCTTGATGATTTTGCCAAACTGAGTGATATACTGCTCCACCAATTTTGTCTTCACCGCTATGTCCCCGCCCGGTCGCTGAATTGCCTCTGCCACTCTGCGAATTCCTTTAGCTGTTGCTTCTGCAATCAATTCAATCTCTTTTGCCCGGCCTTTGGCCTCATTTATTTTTCGTTGCCGTTCCGCTTCAGAAACCAACACCTGGCTGGTTTGCTCTCCTTCCGATTCATTAATCCGGGCTTGTCGGTGACCTTCAGAATGGGTGATTTCCGCCCGTTTTTCCCGTTCGGCTTCCATCTGTTTCTCCATCGTATCTACAATCTCTTTCGATGGACGAATGTTTTTGATCTCATACCGAAGCACTTTAATTCCCCACGGATCAGCGGCTTTGTCAATCTCGCGAACGATATTTTCGTTCATCATTTCGCGTTCTGAAAATGTATCATCCAGCGTAATTTTTCCGATCTCACTCCGCATGGTTGTTTGCGCCAAATTCACTGCTGCCGCATGATAATTGGAAATTCCATAACTGGCTTTGTAGGAATCCATCACTTTCAGATAAACCAAACCATCCACAGCTACTTCAATATTATCTTTTGTGATGCATGTCTGACTAGGCACATCAATTACCTGCTCGCGCATCTCTTGACTGTATGCCGGGCGATCAACAAATGGAATCAAAAAATGAAATCCCGGCTTGAGTGTCTTTTTATATTTACCAAGTCGTTCCTGTATCACCTCTTCACGAAATTCCACAATCTGGAAAAGCCGCGTAAAGATGACATAGGTCAGAACAATAACAATTAGTATTGCTGTCCACATATCAATTCCTGTTTTTATCTTTGAGTTGAGTTTTTTGAGGATCAAGGGAGTCAACCGGTTCTACAATCCACGTAGTATTCTCCCGGTACTTGATCCGTACGCGGGTTCCCACCGGAATTTTTCCCTCCATCGATCGGGCCTGCCACGAAATTCCCTGGAACCGAATTCGGCCATCATTATTAAATTCATTGATCGGCTCCAAAACCTCCACAATTTGATCCATCGCTTCGTAATCTTCATCCGCAAATTTATAAGAGGTTTCGCCCGGGAAATATTTTTTGATAAACGGTCTGATGAGAATCGTCAACGCCATCGATGAGAAGAGCCATGTAAATGTGGCAGTAAACGGATCTTCCAAAAAACCCAGATACCGAAGAATGCCGACTGCCAATCCGCTCAATCCCAGAACAAAGGTTACACCACCGGGGATCAATGCCTCAAGCAGCATAAACACAATTCCGCCGATCAGAAATCCCCATGTAATCCATTCACCATCCATACACTCACCTATAGTTTTTTCTTCATCTGATAGATACTGAATTGACAGCAAAAAATCTCAACATGTTGGCATTAAATTTGTACAATTAAGGTTTACCGAATTAGAATAAAAAAAGGAGTAGACCTCCCCTCTTAAATCAACTACATGCCAGAAGAAGAAAAACAACAGCGATCTATCAAATCCCTTTGGGACACCTTGATGGAGATCTTTGCCCTGAGCAAACCGTACCGGTTTCGATTTTATACAGCCACGGTGGCAACAATTATTGCATCGGCTATTTGGCTGACGGTACCGCTGGGGTTGCGAGAACTCCTGGATGCCGTTTTTGAATCGGGCAATGCCGGAATGCTGAATATGCTGGCTATCGGGTTGTTTATTCTTTTCATACTTCAGGCTGCGTTCTCATTTGCCGGAAATTATCACTTGGAATGGGTGGGTGAACGGGTGATTACCGATCTTCGAAAAAAAGTTTATCAACACCTACACCGGTTAGGGTTTCGTTTCTTTGCAGAACGCCGACTGGGTGAAATTACCTCTCGCCTGACTAATGACGTGGGCTCCATTCGAACGGCATTGACTGATTCGTTACCCCAACTTTTAACCATCACATTTTCTTTGATCGGCTCTGTATCTCTGATGGTAATACTTAACTGGCGATTGAGTATGGTGATTTTTTTAACCGTTCCCATCGTCACTATTGCCACTCGTTATTTTGGAAAGAAAATCAGAATACTTTCTCGTGGAATTCAGGATGAGTTGGCCGATTCTACAGCCGTTGCCGAAGACGCACTTGGCGCCGTCCGACTCGTGAAAGCATTTGTCCGGGAAGATTACGAGGTCAACCGGTATCAAACCGCTGTCGAAAAGCTGTTTACGACTGCCCGCCGAAAAGTGGTACTTACCCAATTATTTTGGTCGGGTGTGGGGATTCTCTTTATGAGCACGCTGGTCATCATTTTTTGGTATGGCGGGAAAGAAGTTTTAGCCGGCCGTTTAACCGCGGGTGACCTTGTAGCTTTCATCATCTATGCACTGAATATTTCCAGGTCGATCAATCAAACCTCAAGATTATACACAGCCGTAAACTCTGCCGCTGGTGCATCTGAGCGTATTTTTGAACTGTTGGACGAGACGCCTGAAATTGAAGATTCCGAATCAGCCAAACCGCTCAAAAATGTAAAAGGTCGGGTGACACTGGAAAATCTCTGGTTTGCTTATGAAGACAATCGAGATGTTTTGAAAGGCATTTCGTTTGAAGGAAAAGCCGGCGAGACCATTGCTCTTGTGGGGCCAAGCGGAGCAGGAAAAACAACACTTTTAAATCTCTTGCCTCGATTTTATGATCCCAAAAAAGGCTCAATTAAAATTGACGGAGAGGATATTCGGGAGCTGAAAGTGAAATCGCTTCGTGAACAGATCTCCATTGTGCCGCAAGAGATTCACCTATTCGGAACCAGCATTAAAGAAAATATTCTGTACGGAAAACTGGATGCTACTGACGAAGAAGTGATCCAGGCTGCGAAAGATGCCAATGCTCATGAATTTATTCTTGAAACTGAAAATGGATATGACACGTTGATCGGTGAGCGCGGTGTAAAATTGAGTGGTGGTCAGCGGCAGCGACTGGCCATTGCTCGGGCGATCCTCAAAAATCCCGCCATTCTCTTGCTGGATGAAGCCACCTCATCTCTCGATTCTGAATCAGAAGCGCAGGTTCAGGAAGCACTCTATCGTTTGATGCAAAACCGAACCACATTTGTAATTGCACATCGACTCTCAACCGTTCAGCACGCCGATCGAATCCTGGTTCTGGATGAAGGTAAAATCATCGAGGAGGGAACTCATCTCGAGTTGATTGGACAAAATGGATTGTACAGTCACCTCTACGAATTGCAGTTTCGGGATCTTGATGAAGATAGTCAGCCGGATATGAAATTTTAGATAAGAGTCGCGGAGACACAAAAAGGGCGCTTTTGATCAAAACTTAAAAACAAGTTTCGGTCCAATAATTCGATTGCTTCCATCAGTTGGAAAAACAGCAGCCGAAATTTGAACGGGCACTTCCTCAAATCTATCGGTTTTGACAAACGTCCCGATAATGGCTCCATTTATAGCCCCGCCAAGAGCCCCGACTAGTGCTCCGAATCCGAAAGCTTCAGCGTCGCTCATTTCAAAAAAACACCAGCTCTCATCATCACAAGGTTCGTTGGAAACCGCTGATATAATCCCCAAAGCCAAAGCTCCGATCGGTGCTCCGATCAATGCTCCTCTCCCGGTATTTCGTTTTCTTCCATTAACAATTTCCGCTTTCTGAATTGATACATACGGAATTACCAGAGATGAATCTTTTACGGAAAGTGTAATTGTTGAAGCGCTAAAGGAATCGATGGAGCCTTTTATTTTACCCGGTTGAATTGTTGGAGCTGTGATACGAATTCGTTCTCCCTTATCTACACCAGCAATTTGTGCGGAGGCTGATGAGGTCATCAGAAAAGTATAAACCAAGACACTACTGAAAAAACAAGCAACCAGTTTATTGAATGGCAATCTTTGATTCATAGATACTCTCCGATTTAATTCTATAAATCTACCAAAAACCGGAAATATTTCTGATAGTACTCTTATGAATTTGCAAACACTCTGGACGTTTTTAGTGGTTGGTTATTTTTATTTAAACATATCATCCTCATCCCATTTTTCAAGATAGTTCAAGGCCGGAGATTGTCGCGTTCTCCGTCAGCCGACGGATCACTCGCAATGACTTTTCAACGTCGATTTACCAACTCCAAACTTCTCAAGTTGCATCTCTTCCCCTCATTCCCCTTTCGTGAGGGAAAGTTTAGATCTTTTACCTTCCGATGAACACTATTTTTCCTCTGTGCCTTCGTGCCTCTGCGGTAAAATTATTTTCAACCGCCCTATTGTTGCAAATTAAAAATCCTCATATTTTTCGTTGTTCCGCGTTGCGGAAGCGTTCGCAGGTCCGTTGATCTGCTTGTTTATTCTAACCATCAAGATGGACACTCACTTCGGCCTTTTTGAAAGGCATCTCAACCTGCAAACTCTCATCAGAGTTCTCTGGATTTTACTTGTTCTCTTTTTCTTTGCAGCCCAAGCGTTTTCGCAAAATGCATTTGAACTTCAGAAAGACAACTTTTATCAAACATTTGACAGAAAAACAAAACTGACCGACTCCGACCGGCTGGTTCACTCCACACTGATGTTCGACAAGGAGATGAGCGAAGAGTTTTTCTACCAGGGACGCGAAATCGTGTTACAGCCACTCACGGTAGCGATGAACCAATATCTCGACAGCCTTGCGTGGTCGCAACCACTGACCGGCTCTGTACCTGAAAAAGGACTGCCATGGTTGTTTGTGGGTAGCTCCGAAGCGGAGACTGCGCCCCCTGTTACTATGATGATGCGAGAAGATCACGACGAATATCCGCCCATGGCTCTCTATCTCGAAAAACCGTCCAAAGCGTGGAAACAATCATTCGCTCAACAGATGACCGAACAGGATGCTGATTTTGCTCTGCTGATGTGGATTGGCCTGACCGAATACCCGAAAGCGGACAAAGGTCTCTTCAAGAAAAAAGTGATTTTAGGAACCGATTACGAACATGAAATTCGATTCCTCTCCGCCGTGGATAAACCGGTTGAAGTGTTGCAACTTACAGGCGTTTTACTTGATAAAGAAGGCAACGTAATCCGCGCTGGTGCCGAAGGTTTTCTGCACGAGGATTCTCCTTTCTGGGTTCAAACCCTCGAAGCCGGAACGACTATTGACGACAATGCCATCGAAAATCTCTTCACCGAAGAACGCCGAGAAGACCTCCCCGGACGTCCGTTAGCGTGGAAAGTGGCTATGGATAATTTGGTGACCCAATTGACGAAGAAGGCCAGGATTTCATAAAGCTTTTTTCGATCATTCATTACCCCGTCCTGAAGGTCGGGGTTAAAAAGTCCCATGATTAGTTGGCCTTTAGTTCTAATATCATTGGAGCTCTTCGCCTCTGCGGTTCAATAACAAAATGCCCGCTTTCACGCGGGCACTTCTAACGGCTCAATCAAATTTCAGTATTGTCTAACTGGCTACAAGATTATTCACTACCTCTTTTGCTCCGGCTTCGTAGGCTTCTTCGGTTGCTTCGGAAATAGCGGTATTCGTCAGAACCGTTCCGTTCAGTGTTGCCACTCCGTTCTCAACTTCTATACTTATATTTGCGGAACTGACAAAGGGCGACCACGTCAACTGGTTAACAATCTCTTCTTTCAGATCTTCATCTTCTATTACAACCGGTGCATAATCATAATCATGATCGATTACATCCCAGTCGTAGAACATCGGATCGTATGTCAACTCATCGTAGTTCACGTCAATCCTGTTTATGATGTCGACCACGCCATTCACAGTCGAGGCAACTTCATCAGCCTGGTATTTCTGAAAGTAGGTTTCAGCGGTGCCGCTGAGTGTTACGATCCCGGTTTCAACAGTAATATCAATCCCGCGAGCTTCCACAAACGGATCTCTTTCTATTGCATTTTCTACATCCTGACGAATAGCCTCATCGCTATTATTTCTGTCGGGTGTAACTACAATTTGATTATCAACAGAAAGTTTTTGTTCGGTTGTTAAAACTCCTCGTGTATCACTGGTTATCTGTGATGCTGCCCGCAAAGCCTTCAGATTTGTAACGGTTCCGGTCAGCGTTGCTATTCCATTATTTACCTCCACCTCAATGGAGTCTTCATTAATTCTCGGATGAATTGTAAATGCATCGAAAATGGCTCTTTCAATATCTTCATCGGATTTATCAGCAAGAAAATTCTGCCGTTCCATCTCTTCTCGCATCCACGATTTCACTTCAAGATCCGAGGTATCTACTTTTCTAACACCGGCTACATGAACAAGCTCTTCTGCAAGATTTTTCTCAAAAAGACTCCCAACTGAGCCTGAGAGACTCACTACGCCATCATTTACTTCTACATTGATGAGGCCGTCTTCAATCCGGTTATTCCAGACAAGCGTACTTTGCACGTCACCAAGAATTTCATCATCGGAGCGGTTCGCCTGGTAGTCAACATTGATATTATTGTTGATTCCGACTACGCCGTCTACACCTTTTGTCACCCGGGCTACTAGCTCTTTTTCCTGCCACGATTCAACAGTTCCGGTCAGAGTTACAACACCTTCATCGATAGAAGATTCGATCTCCCACGTATCTGTAGCGGGATCTGACAGGAGTGCATCGGCAACATCTTCGGCGATGGCAACATCAAGCCGGTCGCTCACTACATCAATCTGATTTACAATCGATCGCACTCCTTTTATGGTCGATGCTACACTTGCTGCGCGGTCTTTCGTCAGTAAATTGTCTGTCGTGCCCGTAAGGGTTACAATTCCTTCATTCGACTCGACACTCAACAAATCGGCTTCAATTCCCCTGGTGATTTCCAGTTCGTTTATAATTGCGTTTGTGATATCTTGGTCACTTGGTTGTTGAGATACCTCTTCTTGTTGAGATATCCCGCCGTTGTCATCTACTTCCTGTGATGTACATGCTGCCAGGAAAATTACGGCGAACACAACCAAAACCTTCGCTACCATCGATAAACTATTTTTGGTTGAATACATCATTGTATTGTGATTTAGATTCTATGTTTTTTCATTCTGTCTTATTAACAAGTGATGTATTTGTATAGTTCAATTTCATACTTAATAATCATCTTTTTATACATAAATACATACATTTTTTATAGATTTTATTCTGTAAAAAAAAATTAAGGTAAACTGAAAATTTCTCTGTAGGAGAAATAGAGAGGGATTAGAGGAGTTAAATCGAGATCAAATATCAAGAGAATTTTGAAATAGAAAGGCTACCATTCATCATTCCTTCCCCAAACTGGCACAGTGTTAAATCCGGCGCATTTAATTTTAAATTGAGATAATCTGAGATTTGTTTTGCTGGGAAAATCATGCATCAGTAGCTCAAGGATGTCACTTGTGTCAATCTTTTTTTGCAAGCGGCAGAGGCACAAGTGACGCTTCGCTTAACACTTAGGCCAAAAGGGTTATCCCCCTACTGGAGACTGCCGCGCTTCATTTATTTTCGCTCGCAATGACTTTTTACAATGCGTAAAATTACTGCGTCTTTGTGCCTCCGTGGTTATTCCTCTTCCGCTAAATCCCGTTTCAGGAACTGTTTAGAAAGCTCATCAGAATCCTGATAATATTCTCGTAATTGTTCCAACTCTTGATGAAGACTATCGCGAACCTCTGCATATTCAGGTACGTTATATACGTTGTTCATCTCTTGGGGATCATTTTCCAGATCATACAGTTCCCACTCATCGATATCATAATAGAAGTGTATCAATTTGTATCGATCTGTCCGAATTCCGTAGTGACGCTTCACGGCGTGTTCAGCGGGATATTCGTAATAGTGATAGTAAAGTTCATCACGCCAGTTTTCATTATTTCCGGCAAAAAACGGTGTTAAACTTTCTCCCTGAATCTCCTGCGGAACCTCAGCCCCGGCTACATCTAAAATGGTAGGAGCGAAATCAATATTTTGAACGAGATCGTTATTTTTTGAGCCAGCCTGAATTTCTGATGGATATCGAATAATCAGCGGTGTTCGGAAAGATTCTTCATACATAAATCGCTTATCGAACCAGCCGTGCTCACCAAGATAGAATCCCTGGTCGGATGTGTAGACAATCATCGTATTTTCCGCCAGCCCGTTTTCATCAAGATATTCTAACAGTCGACCTAAATTCCGGTCCACACTTCGGACTACGCCCAGGTAATCTTCCATATATCGTTGATATTTCCACCGGGTCAGCCACTCTCCTTCCGGTGTATTTTCCACAAACTCTTCGTTGATGGGACCATAATATTCATCCCATTGCTCTTTCTGCTCTTCATTAAGTCGGCTGTATGCATCCCGATAAATTCGGGGATAAATTTCCGGACTAAACTCTTCCAATCCGGTTTTTTCTAATGAATCGGGATGGATTTTATTGTCGAGCGTGAGACCCATGTGGTCTGCAATTCTCATCTCGGCTACTTTAGCAGCCGTTCCCCGATTTTCATAATCATCAAACAGCGTTTCCTGTTCTTCGAAATCACGGTCGGCAAAAACTCCAATATCCTGCGGAGATGGCCACCACTGGCGATGCGGCGCTTTAAACTGGTACATCAACATAAACGGTTTCTCTTTATCGCGAATTGAATCCAGGTATTCGATAGCTGTATTTGTTATCAATTCGGTTGAATGTCCCTCCTCCCGGACCATTCCATCCGGCGTTCGAAAATCGGGATTGTAATAATGCCCTTGCCCCGGCAACACTTTCCAGAAATCAAAACCGGTGGGTTCAGACTTGAGGTGCCATTTTCCCACGATTGCTGTCTCATACCCTTCTTCTTGTAAAATTTTAGGAAATGTAACCTGGGTGGAATCAAACACACTTCCATTGTTGATGTGCCCGTTCATATGGCTGTGTTTGCCGGTCAGAATAGCTGCCCGGCTTGGTGCGCAAATAGAGTTAGATACGTATGCCCGCCGGAAGAGCATTCCTTCATTTGCAAGCCGGTCGATATTTGGTGTGTCAATCAGATCGGATCCATATGCACTGATTGCCTGGTAGCCGTGATCGTCCGTCATCACAAAAATAATATTCGGTCTGTCTGATTCAGCCTGATTTTCATTTGAGCAGGCATTCAAAATGAATAATCCAAGGAGTGCAAATAAAAGAGCAGATCTTCTCATTATATAATGAAGCAATAGATTTTATGGGAGACATTTTTGGGTCTCCATAAATAAAAAACTGTATGGAGAGATGCTAATGAAATGGATGGCGATTAAACAAAAAAATCCGCGAAGTTTTGGAAACTTCGCGGATCTGGTAATGAGAAATTTTTAATTGCAAGAAACATCCAATGTGGCTGACCAAAAAGGATGTTGAAAACACACAAACTAAATTTTGTCATACCGGACCTTGATCCGGTATCTCCTAACTTGATCAGTGATTGGTGATTCTGAATCAAGTTCAGAATGACATCCTTTTGAATACTGACGATCTCCCGCTTCAAAGCGGAATTCTTTAATTCTCAGCCGTCAACCCTCTTCTTCTGAGGAGATGAATTACATCCGGCTCACCATTTCGGTAGGCTTCGTAAAGCTCCATCGCATCTCGACTGCCGCCTTTAGAAAGAATGTACTCACGGAATCGATCTCCATTTTCACGGGTTAATCCGCCGTTTTCCTTCATGTAAGCAAATGCATCCGCAGCCAAAACTTCACTCCAAATATACGCGTAATAGTTGGCAGAATATCCGCCGGAAAAAACGTGCGCAAAATAAGGAGATTTATATCGTGGCGGTACAGCCCGCATATCCAGATTGTATTTGGCCAGAGACTGATCTTCAAACTCAATCACATCATTTGGAACTTCCGTTGAATCGATCAGGTGCCATTCTAAGTCCACCATTGTTGCAGCCAGGTATTCTTGTGTATCGAAACCTTGGTTGAAATTTCGTGCTGCAATTACTTTATCTAAAAGTTCAGATGGAATGGTTTCCCCGGTTTCATAATGAACCGCATAATTTTCGAGAACTTCGGGTAGAACTGCCCAGTCTTCTTCAAATGTAGATGGAAATTCGACGAAATCTCTCGGAACGGATGTACCACTTTGCGAAGGATACTCAACATCTGAAAAGAGACCGTGAACGGCGTGCCCCATTTCGTGGAACATCGTCGTTACATTATCGAAACTGATCAGAGCCGGTTCGCCTTCAGCCGGAGGAGGAATATTCATCACATTTACAATTACCGGTTTTTGATTCAACAAATGCGATTGCGATACAAACGCATTCATCCATGCACCGCCCCGTTTTGAATCGCGGGTGAAATAGTCGGCATAAAACAGGCCTAACTGCTCCCCGTTCGCATCATATACATTAAACGTACGTACATCCTCGTGATAGACCGGGAGGTCAAATCGCTCTTCGAATGTAATTCCGAAAAGCTTGTTCATCGTGAAGAATACACCATCTTCCAGTACCGTATTGAGCTCGAAATATGGCCGAACTTCAGACTCATCGATATCATATTCAGCCTTTCGAACTTTCTCGGCGTAATATTCCCAGTCCCACGGCTGCAGGTCACCTTCAACGCCGTCTTCACGCATCATCTCAGTGATTTTTTCTGCTTCCTGTTCGGTATTTGTGATTACATCCGGAATCAGATCGGTCAACATATCTAAAACATTCTCGGGGTTTTGTGCAGTCTGTGGATCGTGCCGGTAAGATGCATGATCATCGTAGCCAAGGAGTGCCGCTCGTTCCGCTCGAAGCTCAACAAGCTCGAGGATAATCGGACGATTATCAACACCGCCGTCTTCTCCAATTCCACGAAAAGCAGAAGCTTTCCAAACCCTCTCACGAAGATCACGGTTGTTCAGGCTTGCAAGTATTGGTACTCGAGTCGTATTGGTAATGGAAAGCAGGTATTGACCTTCATGCCCACGCTGCTGAGCACCTTCTTGCGCCGCTGCAATACGGTCTTCACTCAGGCCATCAAGTTCTTCAACATCATCGACCAAAACAGCTCGCTCCTGGGGCATTTTGAGTAAATTATCCTGGAACTGTGTAGAAAGACTTGAGGTGCGTTCGTTAATTTCTCTCATCCGTTGCTGCTCTTCTTCAGATAATAATGCGCCGGCTCTTACAAAATCCCGATACGTATCTTCAAGAAGTTTCAGAGAGGGTGTATCGAGCTCCAGTTCCTCCCGTTGCTCGTAAAGCGTTTGGACCCGTTCAAACAGATCTGCATTCAGGTAAATATTATCTCCATGAGCGGCCAGTTTAGGAGCCATCTCAGATTGTATCGCCTGAATTTCATCATTTGTGTGGGCCGATGTGAGGTTATAAAAAACATTACTGGTTCTTGCCAGAAGCTGACCGCTTTTTTCCATCGCTACGATGGTATTTTCAAACGTCGGTTCTTCCGGATTCGATGCAATTGAATCCATTTCAGCAAGCTGGCGCTCCATACCAGCTTCAAAAGCCGGCCGATAGTGTTCTACGGATATTTCATCAAAATTAGGAGCCTCAAAAGGTAACGTACTTGGAGAAAAGAGTGGGTTTTCGTTCATAGATCTATCATTACTGCATGATACACTTAGACATAGAAAGGCGATCAATGCGAATAAAACTGTTCTGTAAGTCATAAAAGATTAATTGTTAAATATTTCTAATGAAATAGTATTATTCGTGAACTTCTCATATTTACATTCACGAATATATGGGGCAAAACATCTTCAAAAATAAGAAAATCCTTCCGAGCATTCGACTGAAATAATTTTTATGGATTATAATTTAAATCAACGTATTTCGAGCTCGCAACAGATTGATATCGATAAGAAGATGATTGGTATTTTATCAGTTTTTGCCGGTTTAGGAATATGTTTGATAATAACAATTATCATAGCGTCTAGCACTCTTTCTGCTCTAAGAGGGTATGGAACCATGCAAACACATTGGACCGGGGCCCGAAAAGATGCCAGCTATCAATTAATAAATTTTATCGAGACCCAGAATCCTTACTACTATACCCAATTCAACAGTTCACTACAGTTTATCAACATTGCAAGTGATGTTCTCAATGAACTACTCAAAGAACAAACCGACAATCAATTTGTTCGAAATAACCTATTAAAAATTCATACGACGCCTGAAGATGTTGAGAGCATGATTACCGCATTCGAGAGGTTTCATAGTTTCGGGGATTTTTCAGAATCTGTTCGTATATGGAATGAATCAGATCAGGTTATTGACAGCATGGAGACTATCCTGTCTGATGTACAACATCAAATCTCTTCAGAGTTGTTCACTAACGAGGTGCAGGCAGAAAAAGTACAGGAGGTTCAACAATATGAAAGGGAATTAACCCAATACCAATTTCAATTGGCAAATACTCTTGCCTCCGGTACGCGTCTTCTCACAAATATTATCATATGGGGATCCGTATCCTTGGGAATCCTCATGCTTTTCATCGGCGGATTCTTGTCTTTCAGATTTGTGAAAGGAGTGAAAAACTGGCAATTAACGGTGAAAAAAAGTGAGCAGCGTTTTCGATCATTATTTGAGCAAAGTCCGCATGCCGTATTTTCTTTAGACAAGAACGCAAACTTATTAAAAGCGAATAAAGAATTTGAAATCATTACCGGATTTACTTTTGAAGATTTACAGGGAAAGTCAATTGAAGGATTTTTTGATCCTTCACAGATCAATGGCATTCAAAAATCTTTCAATCAATCCATTCAGGGAATCCCACAAACTTTTGAAACGTCAGGAATCAGAAAAAATAGAGATCGGATACATGTTGAAGTTACTCATGTACCAATATACGTAGAGGGTGACGTGATAGGTGTGTTTGGAATTATGCACGATATAACCGAACGCAAGGAAGCAGAAAATAAAATTAATGAGCAACTTGAAGAGAAAAATCATCTCTTATCAGAAGTTCATGACAGGGTTAAAAACAATCTGGCACTTATGTCCAGCCTGATTCAGCTAGAACATGAATTCAATGACGTACTGGATGATAAGTATATGGAAAGTACGGTTTCCCGTATCCACTCCATGGCTTTGGTTCATGAAAAACTTTACCATAATCATACTTTTTCAAGCATTCGAATGGACGAGTATGTAGCAGAATTAAGTGAATCCATTCGAACCAAATCTGACTTTAATTCAGCTAATTTCAATCTTCATTTAAAAACCAAACCTGTTACGCTTAGCATGAGGCAAGCAATACCATTGGGGCTTATACTGAACGAATTGTTGGTAAATACATACAAGTATGCATTTCTAGGTCGGCAAAAGGGCAGCGTTCAAGTTGACTTACAGAAAATAGGTTCCAAAATTATGTTGAGAGTGTCTGATGATGGTGTAGGCTTACCCGAAAATTTCACGATTGAAAATCAAAAATCGATGGGTATGAAACTGATTACAATCTTGTGTAAGCAGTTAAATGCTATTCTCGAATTCGATACAACCTGTGGAACAACATTTTCCATCCGTTTTATGGCTAATCATGTAAAGGGAAAAGGTACTGCTAAATAATTCTGATTAGTCTTCGGGATAGATCGATTTTTTAGCGGCTAACAGTGTGTTTTTCATTAACATCGCCACAGTCATCGGACCCACACCACCAGGGACGGGCGTAATTAAACTTGCTTTCTTTTTGAGACCTTCAAAATCGCAATCACCAACCAGTTTATAACCTTTTTTAGTCGTTTCGTCCGCCACACGATTGATGCCAACGTCGATGACTACCGCGCCCTCTTTTACCATTTCCGGTTTGATTAATTCCGGTTGACCTGCAGCCACAACGAGTATATCCGCCGAGATTGTATGGCTGGTCAAATCGCGGGTGAATTTATGACAAATAGTTGTTGTAGCTTTCCCGGATGAATTTTCACGTGAAAGCATAATGGCCATCGGAGATCCTACAATATTACTTGCACCAACAACCACTGCATGCTTGCTCTTGACAGGAATACTGTAATATTTAAAAAGCTCAAAAATTCCGGCGGGCGTGCACGATCGAAATGTGGGTTGATCGACGGTCAGCCGCCCTACGTTCATCGGGTGAAATCCATCCACATCTTTTCGGTGATCGATACTTTCAATCACATCATGCGAGGAAAGGTGCGACGGCAACGGAAGTTGTACCAGAATTCCGTCGATGGTATCATCCTCATTCAAGGAGCGGATCACTGATTTCAGTTCTTTTGCAGAAACGGTATCAGGCAGATGTTCGGTATCCGTATCAATTCCAACTTTTTTGCAGGCCCGGGTTTTCGCTCCAATATAGGTCGATGAGGCAGGATCCGTCCCTACCTGAACGACCTTCAAAAAAGGCCTCCGATTTCCATCCCTCACCCAGTTTTCCACATCCTCTTTAATGAGTTGCATGGTTTCATCTGCGACTTTTCTTCCGTCTATAATTTTGGCTGACATGAATTGGTTTGTGGTTTTTGGTTACTGGTTGGTTGTTAGTGATTTATGGATTGAGGACTGTGGAATGTGTAATTTGGTTTTTGTGATTTTGGAATTTATCCTTTCACTTTTGCTGCGTGATTTTTGCAGTCCCGATACTTCGGGGCGTTTCACTTTTTCCTTTTCACCGCTCTATATCGTATTTCTTCATTTTATTATAAATATGGCTTCGTTGAATGTCTATTGCCTCTGCGGTAGCGGAAACATTCCAATCGTATTTTTCGAGCTTTTTCAACAAAAATAAGCGTTCTGCTTCTTCCTTATATTCATGGAAATTATCAGTTTGATCCAATAGATCATCCAGCATATTTTTTTGTGATTTTTTCTGGATAACCAATTGTTCCACATCTTCCGCGCTGATTTCATCTTCTGTTGAGAGTAGAGCCAACCTCTCAACCACATTTTGAAGTTCACGAATATTACCTGACCACGGTTGTTTTTCAAGTATCTCAAGAGCCTCATCAGAAAAAGATTTGCCGGCGAAAACAATCTCCCGTTCAGACAACTGTTCCAAAAACCACTTTGCTAAAATCGTAATATCATTATCTCTTTCTCGAAGTGGCGGCAGATGAATTGGAATTACATTCAGTCGATGAAACAGGTCTTCCCGAAATCCCCCTTTTTCAATTTGTTCGTGCAAATCCTGGTTCGTGGCTGATAACACCCGAACATCCACGTCAATTCGTTCCGTACCTCCAACACGGGTAATCTGATTTTCCTGGAGCGCACGAAGCACTTTTGCCTGGGAGTCGGCGCTCATATCTCCAATTTCGTCAAGAAATAGTGTACCGCCGTCGGCCTGTTCAAACTTCCCAATTCTCTGAGATGATGCACCCGTAAAAGCACCTTTTTCGTGACCAAACAATTCACTTTCCAGAAGGTCCGGCGGGATGGCCGCGCAGTTTACATCTACAAATTTCTTGGATGCCCGTTTACTTTTCTCATGAATTGCACGGGCCACCAGTTCTTTCCCGGTCCCATTCTCACCGGTGATCAAAACCCTGCTGTTGCTGGGCGCTACTTTCTCAATCATCTTTTTCACTTTGATGATCGCCGGGCTTTCCCCGATGATATCCGTACTTCCATGCAGTTCTTTACGAATCTCTCGATTTTCCTGAATCAGTTCACCACTTTTTAGCGCATTTCGAACGCTGGTCAGAAGCCGGTTCAGGTCAGGTGGTTTTTCGATAAAATCAAACGCACCATTTTTTGTGGCCTCCACGGCGATTTTAATTGTGCCGTGTCCGGAAATCATAATGACCGGAATTTCGGGTTTGGTTTGCTTCAACTTCTCCAGCACTTCAATGCCGTCCATCCCCTTCATTTTGATATCTAGCATTACAAGATCTACTTGCTCCTTCCCTACGATTTCAAGAGCATCTTTACCATTTTCGGCTTCAATGGTAGCGTAATCTTCGAATTCAAGAATCTCCTTCAAAGCATTGCGAATGCTCTGTTCGTCATCAGTTATAAGTATGGTTGTTTTGGAACTCATAATCAGTACGTTGAATAGAGATATTCAAGGATTCGCTGGTGAATCAAATCCACCCGAGAAGTTCTGGATGTGTAGTTGTTCGTAATAATAGATACAATCAATTGTTGACCCGATTCGGTATTCAGATAACCCGAAAGCGACCGGACACCTGTAACAAAACCGGTTTTTCCATAAAAGTTTCCCCACACGGGGCTGTTGTTGAATCTGTAACTCAATGTTCCGTTTCTTCCACCTACAGAAAGCGATTCATACAAGTATGGAAAATACTCTTTCTGGCGTACCTTTAAAAGATATTGATTGAGATCGTTGGCACTTAAAAGTGTGGCCGGTGCCATTCCGGAAGCGTCCTTCAGGCTCACCTGGGTTGTGTCGAAGGACATATCACTCATATACCTTTTCATAATATCCAGCCCCAATTCGGTGGTTCCCTGAACGTCATACACTTCGGTAGCGATTTTCTTCAAAAGCATCTCCGTATAAAAATTATCACTCTCCCGGTTCATCCACTGGATCAGTTCATGCAGAGCCCGGGATTGATGTTCATCCAAAAGCTGAATCCCATTTTCGTTATGAAACTGGTAGCTGTGATCGATAAAAATTTGTCCGCTCACAGTAATTCCCCGGTTCTCTAAATACCGTTTGAACGTATCCATAAAGTAATAGGCCGGCTCTAAAACGGAGAGTGGTTCAGTCTCATAATATCCCTGAGGAAGAGTGCTTCGAAGGATGATCGTATTGGTGCCCAGCACCCTTCTGTAAGATTCATCGTATTCACTCCCGTTCGGCGTGATCTGCTGTTCATTAACGAATTCCACGTATGGCGTATTGAATGGAAACCACTGAATTTCGGGAGTTGAGCCGACCGGACCATCCGCAACCACTTCCAGGTCTACCACATTTCCGTTGAATGAAAGGGCACTAATTTCAGGCGCGTAATAGAACGAGAGATCACTCCATTCCCACCCTTCGGGATAGGGAACATCATCAAACATACCTGTATGGCCAATAAGATTTCCATCAATTTCTGTGATTCCTTTTTTGATGAGAAGATCAGCCCACTTTTCAAACAGAAATAGAGGATCGTCATCGTAAAATGTCCCACTGATGGATGGATCCCCGGATCCCTGAACAATCAAATCACCGGACCAGGTTTCTTCTATCTGATCTCCCTCTCCATACAAACTCGTTTTGAAACGAAATTCAGGTCCAAGAATCTCAAGATAAGCCCCCGAACTGATAAGCTTCAGGTTAGATGCGGGGCGCACAATTTTATCTGCATTGTAACTCTCAAGTACAACTCCGTTAGTATCTCTTACCTGGACAACCCAAAAAGCATTTTCAGCCCGATTGCTCTCAATAAGTGAACGAATAGGTTCTGAAATCTGAGCTTGTACATCACTTGAAGATGAAATCAAAAAAAGGAAAGCAGTAAAGCCAAGTGCAAGCGCACCGAATCTTGTTTTTAAATATGAAATAGAATCAATCATTTACAATGATATCGAGAGAATCTGCGGACAACCATTGAGGGCAACATCAAAAAGAAGGTCTCAATTCCCGAAATATTTAACTTCTTCTTCATGAAATGCATCATAAATTTCTTCTGCCGTTGTACATTCAGACAGTGTAGTGCGGAAGGATCCGCTGTTCATCAACCGAGAAATTCTGCTTAGCAATTTAATATGCAGACGATTTTCTCCGCTTGGTCCTACCAATAAAAAAGCCATGGTTACGGGCTTGTCGTCAATTGAATCGAAATCAATAGGTTCTTTTAGAACGGCAAAACTGGCGTAATTCTTTTCGATGGATGCTACTTTTCCGTGCGGAATCGCCAGGTTCTTTCCCACACCGGTGGACATTATTTTTTCCCTTTCGAAAACGGCATCACGAATATCCTTCAACTGTTCATCATTTACCTGTTCCTTCAAAACGTCTACCATCTTATGAAGTAGGTCATTTTTGTCATCAATCTCTAAATCTGCCAAGATGGTGGATGTATCAATGAGTGAATAGATGTTCATAAAATTCGTTCAAATCGCATGTTTTGGTTAAGTGTGGAAGGTACGGGCCTTTGCTGCTCAACACAAAGGTAAGAATCAAAAATGTTAAATACTGATTTGGATTATTTAAGATCTTTGCGTTTCTCAGCGTTCTTCGCGGTTAATAAAACCGCAAAGTAAGCCAAGGCTCGCAAAGCAATTTTGCCAGAATCATGATTTCTTGACGCCTCCTTTTTTAGTACTTTTGTACTCAAACTTTTTGACCGTTTCATGATTCAATCTGCCGCCGCAATATTAAAGAAAGAGATCACCCAAGAGCTTCGTACCAAGTATGCTCTGAACACCATTCTTGCATTTACCGGTGCTTCTCTTTTGCTGATTCTGTTTACACTCCGAGCCCATCAAATGGACCCGACTCCCAAAAGCGGACTTGTGTGGATTATCATTCTTTTTGCGTCTATGACAGGCATGACGCGTTCTTTTGTTCAGGAAGCAGAAAAGAAAACATGGGTGTTTTTACAACTTCATGCCAATGCTACAGAAGTTTATCTGGGAAAACTGATCTATAACTTCCTGTTTCTGTTGATT
This sequence comes from uncultured Rhodohalobacter sp., assembly GCA_964422985.1. Lineage (GTDB taxonomy): Bacteria > Bacteroidota > Rhodothermia > Balneolales > Balneolaceae > Rhodohalobacter. The sequence goes on from CAYRDO010000048.1 coordinate 20,283, forward strand.
CTTCACTTGTTCACGTTTTTCTTCTATCTAATCATGATGGATCTCACGATTCAGAGCCATCTCTATTTTGTCAGCTCAATCTTTTTTGGAGCAGCGGGATTATCATCCATCACCACCCTTACCTCCGCAATGATTGCGCAGGCCGACAGAAAAGGCGCGCTCTTTTCCGTACTTTGTATTCCGCTTGTTGTGCCGCTTCTTCTTATCTTAACCCGTGTAACCAAATTCGCCCTGATTGAAGGAGCTACCGCCGACGCTTTGAATGATTTGACCGCCCTGATTGGGTATTGCGGAGTAACCATAACAACTGGAATTTTACTTTTTGATTTTATCTGGGATGAGTAGATGAACATCATCAACGAACATATTTCTTTCGGCGACCGACGACTTGTAGGACAGGAAAAAGCAAAACACCAGATTGAGCGAATCTTGCTTTCTGATCGGCTGGCTCACTCCTACCTGTTCACCGGACCCAGCGGAACCGGTAAAACAGCTTTTGCGCTTGCTTTGGCCGAGGTTGTAAATGGCCTTAACCATTTGACTGACTTGAAAGATCTTGCCATCTCCAGGAAATCAAGCTGGTTTACCCACCCGGATATTCACGTATTTATACCGTTGCCATCCACAATGGGAAGCGACGAGTTGAAAGCCCGCTTGAAACTTTTGTCCAAAGATCCCTACGAAATTGTGGATTTTACGCTGAGACCGGCACTGAACGATGCAGAATCATCCAAAAACCGCCGGGCATTTTATTCTATAGATTATTACAACGAAGAGATTCGACCGAAATCTGTGTAT
>CAYRDO010000049.1:0-21060 GCA_964422985.1 uncultured Rhodohalobacter sp.
GATGAGTACAAACTTCGGTCGTCACGTTGATTCCCTCCTCTTTGGCTTTTCGAACCAGATCCACCGCTTTTCGTGTGCTGATATGCGCCACATGAATGTGTCCGCCTGTAAATCCGGCCAGCAAAATATCGCGGGCAATCATCGCTTCCTCTGCAATTCCTGGCGTTCCGTCCAACCCCAATCGTGCGGAAACCTCACCTTCGTGCATGTGTCCGGGTCGCGAGAGAGCCAAATCTTCTTCATGATTAATGATCGGCACGCCCAGCATCGAGGAATATTCCAGGGCCACTCGCATCACTTGGGAGTTGTAAACGGGATCGCCATCGTCACTAAAGGCAACAGCTCCGCCATCTTTCATGTCGCTCATCTCGGCGATCGATTCGCCTTTTCGCTCTTTGGTCACGCAGCCAATCGGATGCACGTCCACCAATTGATGCTCCGATTTATTTCGGATGAATTCGACAACATCGCGTGTATGAATAGCCGGTTTCGTATTGGGCATGCAGGCCACTTCCGTAAATCCACCGAACATGGCTGAGCGGCACCCGGTTTCTACTGTTTCTTTATGCTCATATCCCGGCTCCCGAAAATGGACGTGCATGTCCATCCAGCCACCGCTGACGTACGCGCCATCCGCATCAAAAACTTCTTCTCCATCCTGTTTTTCCAGTCCGGAACCAATGTTAGAAATCACACCATCTTTGATGCGAATATCGACAGTGTCATTCCCGTCATGATTTGATCTTACCGGTTTTGCATTTTGAATGAGAAGGTTCGGAGTGGTTTCCATCAAACAACAAATTTGAATTTATTTTTGATGCAAATATAGGCTGATTTGATGGGAAAAACGATTGTGGATTTTGATAAAGATTACGTCACATCGAGCGCAACGGAACGGAGTGGAGTGTAGACGAGATGTCCTCGCCAGCGAATCCACGAGGTCTCGTCTTCATTTCAGCTCACTCTGTTCGCTTGCATTGCGCTCGACCTGACGTAAGTATTTGTGATTTAGCCTCCTCGTCACTTCGAGCGCAGCGGGGCGAAGACGAGAGGTCAACGCCTTCTACGCCGCACCCGCATCTCTTTAGATTGAGCAAGCTCTTTTAGCGATTTAATATCACCCTTAATTAAAGCTTTCTTCTTCCCCTGAGACCAATTCTTTATTTGTCGCTCTGCATCAATTGCCTCATTGATATCTCGAAACTCTTCAAACCAAACAAGTAGAACGGGTCGCCTCCTTTTTGTATACCCATCATATAATCCTTCTTTATGTTGAGTCATTCGCTCTTCAAGATCTGTTGTACATCCTATATAAAACGTGCCATCAGAGCATTTCAAAATATATGTCCAGGATTTTTTGATTTGGTTCATAGTAATCAAGGTTTATTTGTATGAACCGGATTCTGAATAATTCTTACAGTTTTTCTATAAACCAATCCTTCACATCGAGCGCAACGGAACAGAGTGGAGTGTAGACGAGATTACCTCAATGGCATCCAAGAGGTCACGTCTTCGTTCGTTCACGCTGTTCACTCTCTGCGCTCGACCTGACGATCCTTGCTCAATCCACACTCCACAATCCTCAAAAACCTCGTCCTTCGATAGCATGCAAATCTATCACCTTAAACCCGAAACTTTAAACATTAAACCTAATGTTATGTACAATATATGTGTAATTTATTATAATAGAAGTAATGGATCCGAATCAACATACCAAATACGATCTCGATCAGGATGTGCATCGCATCACGCTGTACAGTTCTGTGGCGAAGGATCATCAGCATACGTCCCGGAAAAAGCGGCTGTACCTGCACCTGGATATGAGCTGTTATTACGCACAGGTGGAGCAGCAATCGTATAATTTATACGGCCTCCCCGTAGCGATGGGCGGCTGGCGAAAAGCGGATGGAACGGCTCGCGGAATTGTGGCAACGGCCAGTTATGAGGCCCGGGCTTTGGGAATCAAAACGGCAATGAGTGCTTTTGAGGCGTCACAAATTTGTCCCTACCTGGTGTTTAAACAGATCGATTATGGAAAGTACACCCACATAGGGAAGCAATTACGAGAAATTCTCGATACCTTTTCTCCCGACGTAGAAAAATATTCGATGGATGAATATTTCATGGATCTCACGTTTTTGCTGGGCAAACCACGGGAACATCTCGAAGCGTTTGGCAGGAAACTTCAGCAGGCCATTTACGATGACCTCGGACTGGTTTGCTCCATTGGGATGGCTCACAGTAAAACCTATTCGAAGCTGGCTTCCGATCTCAAAAAACCAAACGGGTTAACGCTAATCCTCTCCCATGATGATGCCGCACAGTATATCTATCCCCTGCCTATGGATGAAGTATGGGGAATTGGTCGGCGACGGTATGAACATCTCAAAAAATATGGATTGCATTCCATCGCAGATGCCCATAAGTCAGGCCCTGCTCCGTTCAAAAAAATATTTGGAGAGATGCAGGGGCAGCTTTTCTGGGAGACGGTCACCGGCCGAGATAAAGCCAAAGTACTGGATAATGACGATCACGTGCCGGATGAAGTCAGCTATATGCACACGTTTTCGGACTGGACAGATGATCCCATTTTGGTGAAAGGTGAAATCATCAAAGCGGTGCGAAAAGTGTGTTACAGGATGCGGGGTTATAAACGAAAAGCACGCCGCTGGGGATGCTACATCCGGTACCAGGACAACAAGTGGGATGGCGACCGTTTTGCATTCAACACACCCGGCTTTACCAACCTGGATCAGTATGTATTAGATGGCTGTCTCTCCGAAGCGATCCGACGTGTGAAGAATGCTCTTCGAAAAGGGATCAAAATCCGGGGGATCGGCTTTCATACCATCGAAATGCAGTTTACCGAACAGCTTGAACTCTTTTTTAATGAAAAAGACCAGGTTCGACAGCTGTATAATGCGGTAGATACCCTCAACAATTTTTACAAAGCCGATGTGGTAACTCCGGCTGCTCTCCAAGAATGCGTTCCCGGAAATACACACTTTGTAAATCGAAGTCCCAATGAGTCGTTGATATCGAATCGGTGAAATCAAGGAATCTAAAACCTGTGATTTTCTGCCCCGTCTTTATCCTTTTATAATATTTTGCAAGAAACAATAGTTATAAGGTTTCATTAAGGTGTATTTATCATACCCTTTGCTGTGTCAATACATCAAAAAACAGGAGAACCTTGCATCGTTACGGATATCTTATCGCTCTTTTATCTGTCCTGTACTTCTCTTCCTGTGATTCTATTGTTGATGGCAGAAAAGGAGATGATTTCAGGGAAAACCAAAACCTGTGGCAAGAACAGGCGATAGAAAACTATTCTTTTGAGTTCACCAAACTTTGTTACTGTGGCGGATTGTTTAACCCCGCAACCATTGTCGTGAAAGCTGATACTATTCATGCGGTTCTTGATCCCAAAACCGGAGACCCCCTTCGTGATCCTCAGACCGGAGAATTGGTGCTCCCCAATTATCCGAATTCATTTCAAACCATCGATGAACTGTTTGACGTGATTGAAAACGCCCGTAGCAAAGCAGATGAACTGAATGTAAAATACAATGAGGAATTAGGCTATCCCGAGAATATTCAGATTGATTATATGAAAGAGGCAATTGATGATGAGATATCATATGTAGTAGACAACTTTCGGCCCGACTAAAATATACCTGAACTCTCCCCTTCCTTTGTATCAAACTATTTTACCGGTTGACTTATAACTATCACAAGGAGTAAATGCAAAACACAATCACTCCCAATACCAAAATATGTGGAAACTTGCCCGCCGGCGAAAAACTAATTCCAGCAACATTCATCCTTTTTTTAATCGAAAATGCACAGAGAATCCAATCATTGGATCGCTTTGCAACAATAGTTGGCTAATTTAGATTCGATTTACAAAAGAAAAGAGACCCATTCTGAAGTTTAACCTCAAAGAAAAGCGCTTTTATAAGGTTTTTTAAATCAGAGCAAAAAAAAGGGTTTTTCATTAAGTAATCCGTCTGCAAAATTACTAAATTTAGCCGTTTTAAAAATTTTGGATTTAGCAGATTGCTCATTCACAAAATTAGTTTCGGGAGTTGAAAACCTTCAAATGGTTTTCCTCTCATTATTTCTAATGCTGAATTAAACGTTTATTTATTTTTAATGTCTAACGTGATTAAGATTAAACGTGGGGTAGACATCAAACTTGTTGGCGAAGTAGAGAATGATTTCGCACCTCCACTCCCCGTCGAGACAGCCGCTATCAAACCCGATGATTTTCATGGGGTACGCATGAAACTTACCGTCCGCGAAGGCGACGAAGTAAAAGCAGGCACCCCTCTTTTCTATAGCAGAAACAATGAACAGGTAAAATTTTGCTCTCCGGTAAGCGGAGAAGTTGCCCAGGTTGTACGGGGTGCCAAGCGCAAAATTTTGGAAGTACGTGTTCTGGCTGATAAAGAAACTTCATATGAAGACTTTGGGGTTGCCGATCCGGCTTCTCTCGACCGAGATGAAATCGTCTCTAAATTAGCCGCTTCGGGATGTTGGCCGTTTATACGGCAGCGCCCTTATAATATCGTTGCCGATACCGATAAAGAACCAAAAGCTATTTTCATCTCCGGTTTTGATTCGGCACCGCTCGCACCCGACATGGGCCTGATATTAGAAGGGCAGGAAAAGGAATTTCAAACTGGAATTAACGCTCTGTCTAAACTTACTTCCGGAAAAATTCACCTTGGATTGAATGCCAACGGAACTCCTCCAAAGATCTTCACCGAAACAAAAGGAGTTGAGATCACCCGCTTTGATGGCCCTCATCCTGCAGGAGTGGTTGGTGTTCAAATCGCCAAGATTGATCCCATTAATAAAGGAGAGACAGTTTGGACGCTTACTCCCGAACATGTTGTAATTATCGGCCGACTGTTCCTTACCGGAAAATTCGATGCGCGTATCAACATCGCTTTAACAGGTTCTGAAGTGAATGAGAAAAAATATCATCGAACCATTCTCGGAGCATCCGTTAAACATTTTGTGGAAGGTAATATCACCGATGGCAACAACCGGATCATCACAGGTAATGTGTTAACCGGAACCAAAATTACCGAAGAAGGTTATTTGGGCTGTTTTGAGCGGCAGGTAACGGTAATTCCAGAAGGTGATGAACCTGAAATGTTCGGTTGGCTTATACCAAAACCGGATAAGTTTAGTATCTCCAGAACACTTCCCTCCTGGTTTATGAGAAAGTTGGGAGATGTTCGATACAAACTCGACACAAATAAACACGGGGAGCGCCGTGCATTTGTTGTGACCGGTCAATATGAGAAAGTATTTCCATTTGACATCTATCCAGTGCAGTTACTGAAATCCATCATCACCAAAGACATCGACAGTATGGAAAACCTTGGAATTTATGAGGTGGTGGAAGAAGATTTTGCATTGTGCGAAGTGGTCTGTACATCAAAAATGCCTGTTCAAAATATTGTAAGAGAAGGGCTGGATATGATGAAGAAAGAATTAGGTTAGCAGTGAATCAAAAGTTTGAATAATTATTAATGAAAGCATTAAACGATTATCTAAAAAATAATATCAAGCCCCACTTTGAAGAGGGTGGAAAGCTTGAAAAATATTGGCCGGTGTACGACGGACTCGAAACATTTCTTTTCGTTCCGGGACATCCGACAGAACAGGGTGCCCACATTCGTGATGGCATCGATCTGAAACGGACGATGAACACGGTCATCATGGCCCTCATCCCCTGTCTTCTTTTTGGCATGTGGAACGTGGGATATCAGCATTACCTGGCCTTAGGAATTGATCCCACATTTTTAGACGCATTTGTATTTGGAGCCATCAAAGTTCTGCCCATGGTAGTTGTTTCTTATGCAGCCGGGCTGGGAGCCGAATTTCTTTTCTGTGTGATTAAAGGCCACCAGATAAATGAAGGATATTTGGTTACAGGAATGCTGATCCCCCTCATTATGCCGGTGGATATTCCTCTGTGGATGGTAGCCCTATCCTGTATTTTTGCAGTTATTATCGGAAAAGAGGTATTCGGCGGTACGGGAATGAATATTTTCAATCCGGCACTTATAGCGCGGGCATTCGCATTTTTTGCATATCCTACGTTTATGTCCGGAAATGATGTATGGATTAACACATCAGTAAGTGACGGACAATCTGTAGTTGACGGATTTTCCGGTGCTACAATCTTGGGTGAACTTGCTACTACAGGTTCAACCTCCTATTCCGTGATGGACGCCTTCATCGGAACTATTCCGGGCTCCATTGGTGAAACATCCGTTATTGCCATTCTTTTAGGCGCTGGACTGTTGATTTTTACCGGCATTGGAAGCTGGAGAATTATGCTGAGTGCCTTACTTGGCGGAGCAGCAATGGGATTGATTTTTAACTCTTTGGCGCCATACGCCATCACCCCTGTACAACAATCTTTTATGGCCGTACCCTTTTGGCATCAACTGATTGTAGGTGGTTTTGCATTCGGAATTGTTTTTATGGCAACTGATCCTGTTTCCGCCTCTCAAACAACTACAGGAAAATGGATTTACGGATTTCTGATTGGATTTTTGGCGATCATGATCCGAATCTTCAACCCTGCCTATCCCGAAGGTGTAATGCTTGCTATTCTCTTTATGAATACAATGTCTCCGCTGATTGATCATTATTTGCTGCAAGCAAATATCAAAAAACGTAAAAACCGAATTTCTATAAAAGCAAGAGCCTAAACTCATGGATGTAAATAAGAATAGTTACACATTTATGTTCGCTGCCGTAATGGTGGTGGTTGTAGCGGCCCTGCTCTCTGCTGCTGCAACTTTTCTGAAGCCTTACCAGGATGAAAATGAACGTTTGGAAAAGATGCAGAGCATTCTCAGCTCCATTAATGTAGAAGCAACTCGCGAAGAGGCCGCCGAATTATATCCTGAGTACATTGTTCAGGAACTGGTTGTAACCAACAACGAAGAAGTGAGCGGTATTGAAGCATTTAATGTGGACCTTACCAAAGAGATTCGAAAACCGAACCTTGAGCGTCAGGCACCTCTTTATATCGCACAAAAAGATGGGGAAACATTTTATGTGATTCCCATTCGCGGAACCGGACTTTGGGGGCCTGTTTGGGGATATCTTTCACTTCGTGAAGATGTCTCAACCCTGTATGGAGCTGTATTTGATCACCAGGGAGAAACTCCCGGATTGGGTGCAGAAATTGCCGGAGCAGCATTCGAAAATCAGTTTGAGGGTAAGGAAGTACTCGATGATTCCGGCAATCTGATTGGAATCGATGTTCGAAAAGGAGATGCATCCACATCCTATCAAGTAGATGGAATCAGTGGTGGAACCATCACCTCAGAAGGAGTAGAAGCGATGATCATCGATTGTTTGGCATCATACATCCCCTTCTTAAAAAATTATACACCGGAATATTCGTCAGCAGACACAGAATTTTAAATAAGGCAAAACTATGGCAGAAGATGTATTAGATAAAGATGTCGTTGCACAGGAAGCAGCGGTCGAAACAAGGACCAGGGAACCTTTGTTTTCTAAACGAAACAGAAAACTAATCAGTGATCCGTTTGATGACGACAACCCGATTACCGTACAGGTTTTGGGGATCTGTTCCGCTCTGGCTATTACTGTAAAACTGTATCCCGCAGTGGTGATGGCTATATCGGTACTTTTCGTTATGGCGGCCGGTAACGTAATTGTCTCACTGATGAGAAACCTCATCCCCAACCGAATTCGAATTATCGTTCAGCTTGTAGTAGTAGCTGCACTCGTAGTGTTGGTTGACCAGGTTTTGAAAGCTTTTGTCTACGACATTTCAAAAGAGCTTTCGGTATTCGTAGGGCTGATTATTACGAACTGTATTATTATGGGGCGTCTTGAAGCGTTTGCACTTGGCAACAAACCCTGGAGATCGTTTCTGGACGGAATCGGAAATGCATTCGGCTATGGTATTATTTTGATCATAGTTGCTTTCTTCCGCGAGCTATTGGGATCCGGAACCTTATTCGGCTTACAAGTTATTCCCGACTCATGGTACATCGCAAACGGCGGATTCTACAGTAATAACGGATTTATGCTGCTGCCCCCTATGGCCTTGATTACCGTGGGAATCATTATATGGGTACAGCGCGCTCGAAATACTAAACTGATTGAGGAGTAAAAGAGTATGCAAGAACTATTAAACATATTTGTAAAATCGATTTTTGTTGAGAACATGATCTTTGCCTACTTCCTGGGCATGTGTTCTTATCTAGCCGTTTCAAAAACGGTAAAAACAGGAGTTGGACTTGGTGCAGCCGTTATCTTCGTGCTCACAATTACAGTTCCGGCCAACTACCTTCTGGAAAATTATGTATTGAGCGAAGGTGCGCTCTCATGGCTGGGTCCGCAATTTGCGACCATCGACCTTAGCTTTCTCTCATTTATTCTTTTCATTGCTGTAATTGCTTCTATGGTACAGCTTGTAGAGATGGCGGTCGAGAAATTTGCCCCGGCACTTTACACATCTTTGGGGATTTTCCTCCCGCTGATTGCTGTAAACTGCTCGATTCTTGGTGGATCGCTTTTTATGCAGGAAAGAAATTATGCGAGCATTGTGGAAGCTTCTGTTTTTGGTTTTGGAAGTGGTATTGGATGGTTTCTGGCAATTGTGGCTATCGCCGCAATTCGGGAAAAAATTCGATACTCAAATGTACCGGCTCCGCTTCGTGGACTGGGCATCACATTTATTGTAACCGGCCTGATGGGAATTGCTTTCATGTCGTTTATGGGAATCAAGTTATAAACGTTATCCAAAGAGATTTATAAACATGCTATTTGCTTCAACAACACTCATCATCGCCTCGAGTATCATTGTATTTTTCTTGGTGATTATTCTCTTAGTTTCCATTCTTCTGGGAGCCAAATCAGTACTGGCTCCTTCAGGACCGGTAAATCTTAATATTAACGGTGAGATGGATCTCGAGGTTGAATCCGGCGGAACACTTTTGAGTACGCTTGGAAACAACAAAATTTTCCTCCCTTCTGCCTGCGGCGGCGGTGGAACTTGCGTACAGTGTAAGTGCCAGGTTCTCGAAGGCGGTGGCGGCATTCTTCCTACGGAAGTTCCCCACTTTACCCGTAAAGAGCAGCAGGAAAACTGGCGCTTAGGTTGCCAGGTTAAAGTTAAAGAGGATATGAAAATCCGCGTTCCTGAGGAGGTCTTCGGAATTAAAAAATGGGAAGCGAAAGTTGTTTCCAATTACAATGTCGCCTCTTTTATTAAGGAATTTATTGTTGAGATTCCTGAGGATATGGATTACAAAGCCGGTGGTTATATCCAGATTGAAATTCCTCCGTGCGAAGTAGATTACAATGATATTGATATTACCGCTCATCCGGAAGAGCATCCGGGTCAACCTGATAAATTCCAGTTGGAGTGGGATAAATTCGGGCTTTGGGATCTGAAGATGAAGAACACCGAATTTGTTGAGCGTGCATACTCCATGGCCAGTTACCCTGCAGAAGGTCGAAAAATTATGCTGAACGTGCGTGTTGCCACACCACCCTGGGATAAAGAAAAAAATGGCTGGATGGACGTAAATCCTGGGATTGCTTCCTCTTACATCTTTTCCAGAAAACCAGGTGATACAGTGACTATTTCCGGTCCATACGGTGAATTCTTTATCAAAGAAGATAGCGATAAAGAGATGTTGTATATCGGTGGAGGTGCAGGTATGGCTCCGATGCGTTCGCACCTTTACGAATTATTCAAGACCCTCCAAACGGGTCGAAAGGTCACCTATTGGTATGGTGGACGGTCGAAACGTGAACTGTTTTACCTGGACCACTTCCGACAACTTGAAGAGCAATTCGACAACTTTAAATTCTACGTTGTTCTTTCTGAACCACTGGAGGAAGACAAATGGGTTGAGAAGAAAGATATCAACGATACAGAAGGCGACGGATTCCTCGGTTTTGTACACCAGGCCGTGATTGATCAATACCTGGAAAAACACCCTGAACCGGAAGAGATCGAATTCTATTTCTGCGGTCCTCCGTTGATGAACCAGGCCGTTCTCAAAATGTGTGACGAATGGGGCGTTCCTGAAGAGAATATCTCCTTCGACGACTTCGGAGGTTAAATCAAAAGATTCCATTTCAAACCCCGTATAAGCCTTTTATACGGGGTTTTTTATTTCTGTATATTTCCTTTCTATGAATCGTTTTTTAATATCTATTGTATTTTTACTTCTGCTCGTTTCCTGTTCTCAGTCCACCGAACCATCATATATCGAGAATACAGGGCAAGCACAGGGATCTACTTATCAAATCAAATACAAGTCTCCTGAAGGACAAAATTTTGGAAAGGAGATTGAAGAGATCTTGCGTCAGATTGATCTTTCCATGAGTACATATGTACCCTCCTCCCTTATCTCTCAAATCAATAAAGGAGATACCTTGATCCTAGTTGATTCTCTGTTTATGAAAGTGCTGAACAGATCTTTAGAGATTGCGGAAGAGACCTCCGGTGACTTTGATCCAACTGTCGGTCCGCTTGTAAATCTTTGGGGATTTGGATTTAAAGAAATCAGGCAAGATGTAAATGCGGATACTGTTCAGCAGGTTTTATCAAATGTGGGATATGAATCTATTCGAATTCAAGATATGAATGTGTCTGTTCCTGAAGGATTTACGATCGATTTCAACGCTATCGCGCAGGGGTTTACCGTCGATCATATCGCAGAATTCCTGGAAAATCAGGGAGTCCAAAACTACATGGTTGAAGTGGGTGGTGAGGTTCGCACCAAAGGCACGAATGATTCAGGTAATATCTGGCGTATCGGGGTAGACAAACCCCAAGAAGAGATCGATGCCGAAGATCGTTTTCAATTCATCCTTGAACTTAAAAATGCAGGATTGGCTACATCGGGCAATTACAGAAAATTTTGGGTGGACGAAGAAACCGGCACCCGATATTCCCATACGATCGATCCTCACACCGGCTATCCTGCCAGAAATCAATTATTAAGCGCTTCATTTATCGCTCCCTCTGCGATGGATGCCGATGCCTATGCTACGGTTTGTATGGTTAAGGGATTGGAAGAATGCAAAGTGTTATTGCATCAAAAAGAAAACCTGGAGGGATATTTAATCTTTTCAGATGATGAAAATGAATGGAATACTTTTATAACAGATGGCTTCCAAAGCTATATCGTTGAACCGGGCAATTAAACGAAGGGACTGAACTCTTCCTGAGATTTTTTATTCTTTGACTCATTTCTGCACTTTTCATCCGGTTGGGCCCCACAAAAGCTGCAAGCCTCTCCTTCTTTATTCAGAAATGGGCTATTGCTTGCACACGTACCTGCAAACTCTCCATCTTCCTTGGCCCAGATTTTAACGGCAATCCCGGCAAACGCTAAACCGATTAATACGGCTGTTAATAGAAAAACTGTCATAGTAAAATCTTCTTTATTTAGACCTGAAAGTTCGGGATTAATCCATTAAACGGCAAGATTTGGGGTATATTCTATTATCACTTTACAAAGGGTTTTTAATGTTGAAATAAATACGCCATTGACGTACTTTATTCTAAATTTAATCGTTCATCAATGGAGTTTATTGAAACATCCATATTTACTAAGCTGATATCCAAACTGATATCGAATAAAGAATACCATCTACTTCAATTACATCTGTCCATCCGACCCGAGGCAGGTGATATTATTAAAGGAAGTGGAGGTATTCGAAAGATTCGGTGGAGTGGATCCGGACGTGGTAAAAGAGGGGGAATTAGAGTTATTTATTACTTTATCAATAACGATGATCAAATATATATGCTCTTTGCATATCCCAAAAATAAGAAGGATGATCTCAGTGAAGACCAATTAAAACAACTGAAAAAACTGGTTGAGGAACAACTCTCATGAATGATGAAATGTTTAAGGAACTGCTTGAAAGTATTAATCAGGCCGGTAATATTCGAAAAGGAGTCGAAAAACCGGCCCGTAGTAGCACAATAGAAGAACCGAACGTATCCGCTATTCGCGAAAAATATGATATGACCCAGCGTGAATTTGCTTCCTTACTTGGGATTAGTGTGGCTACTCTTAGAAATTGGGAACAAGGACGGCGCAAACCTCAGGGACCAGCTAAAGTCTTGTTAAAAATTGCTGAGAAAAGACCCAAGGCTATTTTAGAATCCTTAAGTTAGTGATTACACCTTAAAAACCTGGTCCTCTTTCATCGCCAATACTGTTTCAGCCATCAGCTTCACTAGGTTCTCCACATCACTCAGAGAAACTGTTTCTACCGGTGAGTGCATGTAACGCAACGGAAGTGAAATGAGCGCACTCGGAATTCCGGTTTTTTGATAAAAAATGCTATCGGTATCCGTGCCAGTTCGTACACTGGTTGCTTCATGCTGAATATCGATCTCCTGTTTTTCTGCCGTTTTCTCAATCAATTCAACAACTGCCCGATGATTCGCACCCCCATGCTGAACCGTCGGTCCTTTACCTAGTTTCACGGTGCCATGCTGCTTGTTGTTGATGCCGGGCGTATCTGTTGCATGCGTTACATCCGTGACTAAAGCCGCATCAGGCATATGTCTGAAGCTCATCATCCGTGCACCAAATCCGCCGACTTCCTCCTGTACCGAATTGAGTGCAATGACATTCACTCTCAGATCTTTCTTTCGGTTTCGCAACTCTTTCAACGTGTGTGCAATCACAAATCCGCCAATTCTATTATCCAAAGCACGGCCGGTGATGATATCATCATTCAAATATTCCAATTCATCTGCATATGTAACCGGATCACCAACCTGTATCAATTCCAGTGCCTCCTCCCTTGATGACACACCGATATCCACATAAATATCTTTCCAGGCCGGTTGTTTGCCACCACCATTTTTATTGTCCTGAAGGTGAATGGCTGTATTCCCGACAACCCCGGTTACACGCCCTTTTTTAGAGTGAATCACCACCCGTTTAGCACGGGCAATTGTAGAATCACTGCCGCCCAATTTATTGAGTGTCACAAATCCATTATCAGAAATATGCTGTACCACCATACCAATTTCATCCGCATGAGCTTCTAACATAATGGTAGGCACATCGGCGTTAATCTGAAGTTTGGCCATCGCAGATCCATATGCATCAGATTCTACAGAGTCGGCGTACTTTGAAATAAACTCTTTCCAAACTTTCTGCCCTTCTGTTTCATAACCTGTAGGGCTAGGTGTAATAATCAATTTTTCAAGAAAATCGCGTGATTCCGTATCGAACATTCTGTATCTGATTTCTATTATGTTGAGTTTCAGCAGTGAATATAAGCATCAAAAACAATTGATTCGTTCGAAATCAAAAACTCCTTCATATTCCTGCCATATTCTGATTACCTTTCATAAAAAAGAAAGATCATATGATTGAAAAACCTGAATATAACAAAGATTCATTTGCTCACTGGACAGAAATGCCCGTTCGATTTCGTGATCTTGATGCACTGAATCATGTGAACAATGCAGTCTTCAACACCTATTTTGAAGAAGCACGAATCAACTTTATCAATGAAGTTCCGGAATTCCAGGCTTCTATGAGTGAAGGAAAAAGCTTTATGTTGGTTCATTTGGAGTTGGATTATATCCGACCGATCTCATTGAATGAAACACTGTTGATCGGCACATCCATTGAAGAATATGGAAATACGAGTATAAAAGGATTTCAAGCGATCTATTCTAAGGGAGATTCAGAACTGAAAGCCGTCGCAAAAACTACCGGTGTTTGGTTTGATCTTGAATCAAACAAACCCACGAAATTGCCCGAGATCGAAGAGCGCGATAAATATCTTTACAAGATCCCTGATAATGGATAAGAGTAGTCAGTATAAAATTTTCAGTGATCCTGTTCACGGGTTCATTACTATCCCAAAGGGGACAATTTTACGGTTGATCGATCATCCGTATGTCCAACGCCTGCGTCGGATTCGTCAACTTGGATTGGGATACCTTGTCTTCCCTGCCGCCGAACATTCCCGGTTTTCTCACGCACTTGGGGCTCTGGAACTTGGCCAGCGTGTGCTGAATAATCTTCGCGAAAAAGACACAACTATCAGTGATGCCGAATTCACCGGAACCCTCATCGCTATTCTTTTGCATGACGTTGGTCACGGCCCTCTGTCTCATACGCTCGAACATACCTTGATTAATGATTTCAATCACGAGATGATGAGTCTCAAAATTATGGAGTCGCTGAACAAAGAGTTCGAAGGCGAGTTAAGTACAGCAATCAAAATTTTTAAGGATCAATATCCAAAGAAATTTCTCCATCAGTTGATCTCTTCTCAGCTTGATATGGATCGCCTCGATTACCTCAAACGGGACAGCTTTTTCACCGGCGTTTCTGAGGGTTCGGTAGGAATTAACCGTATTCTGAAAACAATGCGTGTTTTTAAAGGAAATGTAGTAATTGAAAAGAAAGGTATTTATGCGGTTGAAAACTATATCCTTTCAAGGCGACTGATGTACATGCAGGTTTATCTTCACAAAACAGTTGTGAGTGCAGATGCCCTCTTGAGGAAAATATTCAAGCGGGTTCGTTTTCTGATTGATGCGGGCGAACATGTTGATATTCCTTCACTGCCGCTGAATTATTTTCTCTCTAAAAATCCATCATCCAAAAAGAGAATCACTCAAAAAATGTTGGAAAATTACATCGCTTTGGATGATCATGACGTATATATCTGTATCAAGCGATGGGCACAGCATGACGATCTGATTTTAGCAGATTTGTCTCACCGTTTTTTGAGCCGAAAACTGTTTCGAACAACCTTCGCCGACCGGAAAGAGCGGGATGAGTTACAGAATCAGATGAAAGGAAAGACCAAAAAATATCTCAAGAAACAGGGGTTTCCGTACGATGATGAATCCGCCTCTTATTATTATGATGCTGACGAGAGCTACAGTGAAGCCTATCGATACGAAAACGAAAGCATCTGGATTTTAGAGGATAACAACAAAGCCGTAGAGTTCTCGAAAGCGGCCGATACGAAACACATTATCGCACTAACCGAACCTGTAGTGAAACCATATTTGGTACATCTCAAGGAGATTTAGGAACATTTCTATTGAATGCTCACTATTTACTCACTGTTATAAGATAGGAATCGGATACATATCAACTATTCATTTAAAACTCCATTATTATGAGTGAGAAGAAGAAAAAGGATCCACAGGATCATAACAAGAAAGATTCGAACGATATAGACGAAGAGTTGAATGAAGACCTCAGGGAGACATTTCCAGCAAGTGATCCACCATCTCATACTCGTCCCGGGCATGAGCGAGATAAAGAAGATGATAAATAGCTAGGTCACTTTATAAAGACAAAAATCAACTATCTGTCGAAAGAAGTGCGATTGATCTATGTAAAATTATCTTGACTGCATTCGTCTATACTTAACAAAAGAAAATTTCTCGTGATCTTCTCTCCAAACTTCTTCCCAAATCTTACCAATTTTATCACGGTATTCCGGGAAATAGGTGTCTCCTTTGTACTCCTTTTTCACTTGGGTGATGATGAGTTCATCAACACGGTTAATCGTCTGTTTGTAAATCTCTCCTCCCCCGATTATAAACACTTTATCTTGATCGGATAGGTATTCTAGGGCCTCATCTATGGATTTGAATACTGGGACGTGATCGTAGGATTTGGACCGGCTCAACACTACATTTTCTCTTCCGGGAAGTGGTTTTTCATTGAGCTCTTCAAAAACTCCGCGGCCCATCAAAATGGGTGAACCCATGGTAGTTTTTTTAAAGAATTTCAGATCTTCACTGAAGTGCCATGGAAGCTCGCCGTCTTTCCCTATGACAAGATTCGGGTCGTGTGCTACAATAATCGACAACTTCATACAGCAACCGGAAACTTAATGACCGGATCAGGGTCGTAATTTTTCAGTGTAAAATCCTCAAAGGTGAGTTCATCTACCGGTTTATTTGCAATTTCAAGGGTGGGCAGTTCTTTGGGTTCACGGGTCAACTGTTCTTTCAAGCCATCCATATGATTTTCATAGATATGAGCATCTACTATGGTGTGAGCGAAGGTTCCTGGCTCTAATCCAACTTCTTGAGCAACGGCCATCGTCAGCGCTGAATAACAAGCCAAATTAAATGGAATTCCCAGTGCGATGTCGCCGGAGCGTTGTGTGAGGTGACAGTTCAGTTTACCGTCCGCTACATTAAAAATGTACATCAAATGACAGGGTGGTAATCCCATTTCTCCAAGCAATCCCGGATGCCATGCTGAGACTACAATTCTCCGGCTATTTGGGTTGGTTTTCAACATATGAATGGCATTCTGAACCTGGTCGTATTCCTCATATTGCCATTCTCTTTCTTTACTGTCTCCCAACGGCTGGTAGACCTCGCCATCTTTGGATTTCGCCATTGGAAACCGTCGCCAAAGCACAGGGTAAATCGGCCCGACATATCCGTCCTCATCCGCCCAGGCATCCCAGATATGACAATCCTTTTCATCCCGCAACCACTTGATATGATCTTCGCCCCTCAGGTACCAAAGTAGCTCGAGAATCACTGATCGAAAAAACACTTTCTTTGTGGTCAGTAATGGGAAGCCTTCGGAAAGATCCACTTTATAGAATTCAGCAAAATTGGCGAGGGTTTTTACACCGGTTCGATTCTCTTTCCAAACTCCGTGATCCATCACGTTTTGAACCAGGTCAAGATATTGTTTCATGCTTACAGATGTAGTTAATAAAGTTCAAGTTATAAAACCTTCAAGCGTTTTCAGTGTTTTTCTGAAATCCTTGAAGCGTTTGAATATGAAAACAAGACGCTTGAAGGATCTCCGTTCCACTTCGAACGCTTCAAGGTCACAAGATATTTAAAGGACAACTCCCTGAAGCAGCAGAACTGCTACTGTAAAATAGATGATAATTCCCGTTACATCCACCAGAGTTGAGATAAAAGGAGCAGATGTTACGGCCGGATCGAGTCCCAATTTCGACATAATAAATGGCAAAATAGAACCGCTTAAATTTCCAAAAAGAACCACTCCCACGAGACTTGTTCCCACAGTAAGTGCCTGTAATGTTACAGATGCTGTAAATGGTTCACCCCGGACAACCATCCAGGTTATAATCACAATAGTACCTAAAATACCAAGTAAGAGTCCCAGAAGAAGTCCCGATAGAAGTTCTCGTTTTAAAACAGTGGTCCATTCATCAAATTTAATATCATCCGTTGAGAGTGCACGGATAATTAATGTCGCTGCCTGTGAGCCGGAGTTACCTCCACTGGAAATAATCATCGGGATGAAAAGTGCTAAAACCGTAGCCGCGGCGAGTGTTTCTTCATAGCTGGCCATCGCTGTAACCGTAAACATTTGCCCCAGAAAAAGTAATATCAACCAGCCAAGCCGCTTTTTTACCATATCTGTTACGCCTGTTTGAGAATAATGAGTATCCAACGCACTCATTCCGGCCATCAGCTGCATATCCTCGGTGGTTTCTTCTTCGGCCACATCCAGAACATCATCCACAGTTACAATTCCGACAAGAATTCCACCGGAATCCACCACTGGAAGCGCCACACGATCATATTTACTGAGCATTCGAACAGCCTCTTCCTGGTCATCAAAAGCACTGAGTGCTTCAAAGGTGTTATCCATGATGTCTGAGATTTTTGCATCAGGCTCGGCTAAAATAAGCTGGTTGAGGCGAAGGTCATCAATCAACGTTTCGTCTTCATCGACCACATAAATAACGTTAACCGTCTCGGCATCCCGACCATGTTTACGAATATGTTCAAACCCACGGTTTATGGTCCAGTCTTTTTTGATGCGCACATAATTGGTGGTCATTAAACGCCCAACACTCTCCGGCGGATATCCCAGCAATCGGCGAACCTGAGCGATATTTTCCGGATCCATGGAGTTGAGCACTCGTTGGGTCAGGTCACCGGGCAGCTCTTCCATTAGAGCCACACGTTCATCCGGCTCAAGATTGTTCATAACATCGCTAAGCTGCTGACGACTAAACGTTTCCAGCAACTCCACACCCTTGGTGGAACTGAGATAGGTAAAAACATCCGCGGCTTTGCTTTTCTTTAGCAGCCGGAAAATCACCACGGCCACTTCGGGATTCAGATCATCCAGAAGCTCGGCAACATCTACAGCCGGCACATCATCAAGAACCTCCTTGATGGTAACCCACTCTTTGTTTTCGATGAGTTCGTCCAACTCCGGTTTTAGCAAATGTGCGATCATGGAAAATAAATTCGGATGGATTCAAAAATAATAACCGTATGATAACTCTTGCCTTAAGTTATCAAAAAAATAAAAGGCATTCGTTGTTAATCGGAAAATTATTTCTGGCCCAAGGTTTCAAGGGCATCTTTGGCGGCCGCCTGTTCAGCTTTCTTTTTACTCTTACCGGTCCCCTCTCCCAACTTCTTACTCTCAATAAAAACAGCTACATGAAATGTTTTGTCGTGACCGGGTCCCTCTTCAGCTATTACCTGGTATTTTGGAAGATTCAATCTTTCTGATTGTGAATATTCCATCAACAGGCTCTTATAATTATCAATCACTTTTACAACCTTTTTAAAGTCGATGAATCGATCAATATGGGAAGAGACAAATTTGTGAGCGCTGTCATATCCGCTGGAAATATAAATTGCAGCAACCAGCGCTTCGTACACATCAGAAAGCACACTTTTTGATAATTCAATTCCCTGACCTGTTGCCCGCTCCCCTATTTCAAGAAATTCACTTATACCCAACTTCTTTGCCATCTCAAAAAGAGTGTCGCCGCGGACAATTTTTGCCCGGAGCTTGGTTAAAAACCCTTCATTTTCTTTAGGGTATTTCTCGAAGAGAATTTCCGTGACGATCAAGTCAAGAACAGCATCACCTAAAAATTCGAGCCGCTCATAGGTTTCGTACGACTCGAATTTCTCATTATCAACGATAGATTTATGGCGCAGTGCTTTCTCAAAGAGTTGTTGATACTCTTCGGGAATGGTGAGATTTAACGAGTCTTCAAGTTTTCTTAAGCGTTCTCTCGACTCAGATTGTATCGGACCTTTATCTTTCCACAACCATTTTTTGAGTCGATATAACATCAATTATTTTTCAAATTTCTTGAAAACAAGCGTCGTATTGTGGCCTCCAAATCCAAAGGCGTTATTCAGCGCATAGTTGATATCCCGCTCAACCGGTTCGTTCGGTGTGTAGTTCAAATCACACTCGGGATCAGGATTTTCCTGGTTGATGGTTGGAGGAACCATACTGTGATAAATCGCCAAAAGTGTTGCGATTGATTCAGCAGCACCGGCAGCACCCAACATGTGGCCTGTCATCGATTTAGTCGAATTCAGGTTGATGTTGTATGCATGATCTCCAAAAACTTTTTTGATGGAGTTGGTTTCTGCGATATCACCCAACGGTGTGGATGTTCCATGCATATTGATATGATCCACATCTTCCGGGTTGATTTCGGCCATATCCAGCGCATTGTTTAATGCGAGGAGTACACCGTTTCCATCCGGGTCTGGAGCGGTAATGTGGTGAGCATCGGCAGAAAAACCGTACCCTACAATCTCTCCATAAATTCGGGCATCACGCTCGAGAGCAGATTCCAAAGATTCGAGGAAGAACATCGCTGATCCTTCGCCAAGAACGAATCCATCACGATCTTTATCAAATGGACGAGATGCCTTTTCGGGCTCCTCATTTCGTCGTGAGAGTGCTCTCATGGATGAGAAACCTGCAACACCTATTCTCCAAACAGGAGATTCTGTTCCACCGCACAAAGCCATGTCCGACTGTCCGTAACGGATAGAATCAAATGCCAGTCCTATGTTGTGTGAACCTGTAGCACATGCAGACACTGCACAGAAATTAGGACCGCGGAATCCATATTTGATGGACACCTGTCCGGCCGGCATATCGGGTATAAGCATTGGGATGAAGAATGGATTGACTCTTCGTGCGCCCGATTCGTGAAGGGTAACCGATTGTTCGTAAAATGTCTGCATTCCCCCAATCCCGGTACCAATGATCACAGCGACCCGATCCTTGTTAACTTTATCAAGGTCGATGCCGCTGTCTTCAATCGCTTCATCCGAAGAGATCATTGCGTATTGGGTAACCGGATCTAACCTACGGGCCTCTTTCCGATCGAAATAATCGTTTGAATCATAATTTTCAATTTGGCCTGCAAATTTGGTCGGCAGATCATCTGTTTCAAAGTGCTCGATTGTTCGCACTCCACTCTTGCCAGAGATCAAACCATTCCAAAAATCAGGAGCGGTTTTACCGACAGGTGTGAATGCACCAATTCCAGTGATTACTACTCTACGTCCGGTCATAAAAGGGGTTTTTATCGTTTATTATCTACGATTTTTCCTGAATGTACTCGATAGCGTCGCCGACTGTTGCAATATTTTCGGCATCTTCATCAGGAATACTAATATCAAATTCTTTTTCAAACTCCATGATGAGTTCTACGGTATCCAGAGAGTCGGCTCCCAGATCGTTTGTGAAGTTTGCATCTGCAACAACTTCTGACTCATCAACTCCAAGTTTATCAACAATGATAGATTTTACTTTAGCTTCAACGTCCTGTGACATATGTTAGACCTTTATTTTATTTAGTAGTTAAAAATAGATTCGTTTAAAAATTTTAGACACGAGAAAATACAACATCTCGTTATAAAATAACACGCTCAAATCATTCGTCGAAATGGAATTGGCTACATCGCCATTCCACCGTCTACACGGATAGTCTCACCCGTGATGTAAGAACTAATGTCTGAAGCGAGAAATGCAACCACGTTGGAAACTTCTTCGGGATCTCCTGCCCGTCCCAGCGGTGTTTCCTCTTTAATTGCTTCCAATACTTTTTCGCTAAGATTTTCTGTCATTTCGGTTAAAATATAACCGGGGGCAACTACATTTGCGCGTATATTACGGCTTGCCAAATCTTTTGCGTATGTTTTTGTAAAACCAATAATCCCCGATTTCGATGCAGCATAGT
>CAYRDO010000050.1:0-315 GCA_964422985.1 uncultured Rhodohalobacter sp.
CGGGCCGATTGAAACGTATGAAGATCAGCTCTACGGATACAAAGCCGCGCACGAAACCTTCGTGCTGATCAAAGACCAGGAGTGGAGCGACCGTCTCTCACGATATGCGGAAGTACTGCCTGAATTGCAGGAAGGATTGCCGGTTCCGGACGAGTACAAACAGGAAGAACCCGGCCGCGATTCAGACCTCAACGCCTACGATGCCGTTTACTATGCCGGGGATGCGAATGCAGGCTCCAAAACGATTGCGATCAACCTCCCGAATGATGAGGAAGTACAACTTGCGAAAGGAACCCGTCGTCTCCAGTTGAAAAA
>CAYRDO010000050.1:325-5407 GCA_964422985.1 uncultured Rhodohalobacter sp.
GCCATGCGCGCCAAGTACGACAAAATCCTGGTAGATATCGCCGATATGCTGATTGTGGATGAGCAGCAGGAGCACCTCACATTCGATGCCTTCTTTGCCAATACGATGTTTCATGAAGTGGCACACGGATTGGGAATCAAAAATACAATCAATGGTAGCGGAACCGTTCGGGAAGCTCTGAGAGAACATGCATCAGCCCTCGAAGAAGGAAAAGCCGATGTGTTGGGTTTGTATATGATTTCCGAACTTCGCGAAGACGGTATGGTGACGGACGGAAGCATCGAAGATAACTATACCACATTTGTGGCCAGCATTTTCCGGTCCATTCGGTTCGGAACCAGCAGCGCTCACGGAATGGCCAACCTCATACGGTTCAACTACTTCGTAGAAAACGGAGCGATTGTCTATGACGAAGAACAGGAAGCATGGCGTGTGGACTACGATCAAATTCCTGAAGTGACAGACTCATTGTCGAATCGAATCCTCACCTTCCAGGGCGACGGAGATTATGAAGGCGTTGCTAATTTTGTGGAAGAATATGGTCAGGTTGGTCCGCAGCTAAAGAACTCTCTGAATCGTCTCGCTGAGGCCGGAATTCCTACCGATATCGTGTTTGAGCAGGGTAAAGATGTGTTGGGGATTGAGTAGGAGATAACCGCGGAGGCGCGGAGACGCAGAGAAAAAATCCACCTTTGGAGTGTAAAAGTATCCCTTTGAAGGGAGATTTAGAGGGATGGCAAGACCAATAAAATCATCATGAAAAAATTCGATCATCAAGGGTACAACAAGAATCTACGTGAGATTGCGAGGAAACTACGCAACGATTCAACACCGGCCGAAGTAAGACTCTGGAAAGAACTATTGCGTGCCAGGAAAATGCTTGGTTACCAATTTCTCCGACAGCGGCCTGTCATGAATTTCATCGCTGACTTTATGTGCAAAGAACTTCGGTTGATTATTGAAGTGGATGGCGAGAGTCATGATGATTATCAGTGGGTTAAAGATCAATCAAGACAGAAAGAGTTGGAGGAGGCTGGTTTTACGGTTCTGCGATTTACGGATGAGGAGATCTTCCGAGATATTGAAAATGTAAGCAGGGTTTTGGAGCATTGGATAGAGGGCCATCCCCCTGCGCCCCCTTCAAAGGGGGAGGATTAGAAAATCTCCCTTCGAAGGGAGATTTAGAGGGATGGCAAAGCAAGATATTTTTAACTCGTTCCGAAGGTCTCCTTCGGAACGGATGCCTGAAGCTCTGCTTCTACTCAAAAGAACGATTTACTTGACTGGAAGCGGAGCTTCCGAATGGCATTACAAAGCAGAGCTTTGTAACGAGTACAAACCCAAAATTATCGGTTAATCGGATTCAGAATATGGGAGTCAGTTGCTGGGAAGCGAAATAGAAAAAGCGGGCAGCCTCAAAGACTACCCGCTTTTTTTGGTTTAAAGGTTTTGGTTATACGTCTTCATCTTCTTCCAGGCAGAAACCTGCGCTATCCGGTGTATGATGGCCGACGGATTGACTGTTTATGATAGCACGATCGCTCGCTACAACCCTGATTACATAACCGCAAGATATCATATCTTTAGTATCCAGTGTCCAGGTATCACCCGGTGCCGGAGGCGTTTGGATGTTGCCTGAGCTTGGGCTTGGAACGCCAATCCCCGAAGGATTTACATTTGGTATGACATGGATACTATAATGGCTCAGATATTTATCACGGGCCACAAAGGTACCCTCTAAGACATCATTAATCTTAAACTTACCACAATCACCAGTTCCGGTATTGATCGTAATAGAAGCATCCGGCCATGTATTATCGAGTTGAATCAAATGCGTATCTATTCCAACTAAGTTACCTCCACCGTCATACGTGGAAAGTTTTACTTCCCATTTATCATCTCCGGTCGTATCCCATTGGGCGAGTAAACCGTTGATGTTTTCAGTGAATGGAAGGTAGTTGAACCGAAGTGTAGCGGGATTGGCGCTATGCGTATGTGTTGTACCGTTCTGCCGGGTTAAGGTCAGTTCAGTAACTACCGTGGTCGGTGCGCCGCCACCGGCCGGGGTTACTTCTACCTTATAGCTGTGGCCCAGCAAAGGAGCGCCCTGTACTGTAACTCGTCCACCGAATGGACACGGTCTTCCATCCGCGGTATTAATATCACCGTCGGGATTATCAGGTGGAAGGTTGTTCGTTGCAAATACTGCATCCGGAGTTGTAAGACCTGAAACGTCATCAATATGTGAAACAGGAATACCACCGAGGATCGCAATTTTTCCTGCAGGAGCTCCTGCGACAGGTGAAATATTGATGAGTGTTTCCTCACGATTGCCCCATGTAGGAACCTTGTTAGGATCGGCACACGATACAGGAACATTCCAGGAAAGAATGGCCCGGATACGGACAACCTTTGGGCCTTCTTTACAGTGCTGACGGAATTCGTCCAGATCGACCGGAAGACGTACAGCATAATGGACCCCACCGGAAGGAATATTATTCAGGTCATATACCCTCACATTTGCAGTGCCGAGGCATGTTTCAAAACTTCCGTTGCCGTCAAAGTCTGCCCAGAAAGTTACATATTCACGGCTTCCATCGGTACAGGGTCCGCCGGAATACCCCGAAGATTTCTTGACCTGAATAATCCCAACCATAGTATCCGGACTGTTGGGATCCAGACCAATGCAAGTAAGCTCTTCAAAGCTGGTGTTGCCATCTGTTTTTGGAAATAACAGATCTGCGATATCCGGGTTAATTTCAATATCCGGCAACAGAGACTTAAAGGAACCCGCACTGAGGTTCGTTTTAGCCGAAACAAAGTTTGATATTTCTTTGAAGGCAAAACGGTGAACCGGTACCTCTTTGTCTTTGTATTGCTCAGCCAGCTCTTTTATACTAAGCGACATGGTTTTAGTCTGGATCGGTTCTTCAATATCAAGTATATTTTTGAGCTTTGGCGGAAATTCAATCTCCGTTACCTCAAAGATATCATGTGGGAAAATAAATCGGCGAGGTTCTATCTGAATGGTTGCTTCCTCGACGTTACCCCAAATCGGAGTCCAGTTAGGCTGGTTTGCAGGTGGTGGATTGTTCCAGGAAAGGATAGCCCGAACCTGTATAAGTGAGTCGAAGAAACATAACTTTCTTTTAGGGTCAACTTTAAGTGAAACGGCGTATTCTAACCGTTTATTTCCCTGCGTTCCTTCCGGAATGTTATAAGCCTGAAAGCTTGTCAGTCCCTGATCCTGCCAGGTTGATCCCCCATCGAAAGACAGGTAAAATCGCACGTATTCCGGTGTGCCGGCACCGCAAATATCTGTGCCATAACCCGAAGATTGATATACATATACCACCCCTTCCAGTTGCTCCTGCTGAGGGTGGTAACCCACACAGGCAAGTTCCTCGTAAAAGGTATTACCGGCGATAGATAACTCGGAATTGAATTCGCTCTCCTCAAGATTACCGAAATAATTCGGATTTGTCAGAAGCAGCGTTTTGAAGTTCGAGCGCTGCCGAAAGTGCGCTTTTTTCGTTGAGGCGAGTGATTCTTCGATCTCTTTTCGGGAATACTTTTCGCTTGATTTACTTTTCTCTTTCATGTTATACCTCTCAATTATTATTAGTAGTGGAAGTAAGAAATGTTGATAAAGTCTCTCTCTTTATACTTTTAGATACAGACTTTAATTATAAATTATTAATCAAAAAAGGAGCAAATGTCAATAAGTAGTTTTGATCACAGAATGATATTATTGAAACTCGTTCCGAAGGTTCCATTCGGAATGGCTAGATGAAGCGCTGCTTCTATTTGATAAGAACGTAATCATGAAAGGAAGCGGAGCTTCCGGTGGGCGTTCCAAAGCAGACCTTTGGAACGAGTAAGGAGAAACAGATCAACCGATTAACTGATTAATTTTAAATTTTACATGGGTCGGTTTCTCTGTTATTCGGTTTTACCTTCCCTGCGACCTTGCGCCTCTGCGGTTCCTCAAATATCACTCGCTCCTCAAACTATTCACGGGGTTTTCTGTTGCGGCCCGATAGGTTTGGATACTCACCGTCAGGGCTGCTATCAACATGGAAATGACTAACGCCGCTAGAAACGGGTAGATATCCAGATCGATTCGATATCTGAAATTGGCCAGCCATTCTCGCAGGAAATACCAGGCAATCGGCAGACTGATGATGTTGGAGATTAGAATCCATTTCAGAAAATCTTTGCTCAGCAAAACACTAATTCCCGTAGTTGTTGATCCCAACACTTTACGAATTCCAATCTCTTTTCTTCGCTGCTGAACTGTAAACACGGAGAGGATAAACAATCCAATGGCTGCGATCGCGACAGCCAGCATGGAGAAGTGACTGATCATCTGCGAAAGAGTTCGCTCAGTGTTGTATTGTTGGGCGAATGAATCATCCAGAAAATCATAATCAAATGAACGATTTGGCAGGAATGAGGTCCAAACCTCCTCAATTTCTGAAAGGGTTTCATTCAGATTTTGAGTGTCCAGTTTCATGGATATAGTGGGAAGGGCACGGGAGTAAAATATAACCAGCGGTTCAACCTCGTGCCTGACGGTTGCAAAATGAAAATCCTCAACAACCCCTACAATATTTAATGTTGTTGGGGTGTCACTCTCGAGGCCAAAAGTGAGAGTTTTATCTGTTCCGGTTTCCCAGCCGAGCATCCGCAGAAAAGCTTGGTTCACCAAGACCGAGTTCCCTGAATCGGCATATTGAGTCGAAAAATTACGGCCCTCAAAAAGATCAATCCCCAATGTCTGGATATAATTATCGTTGATATTCGTGACACTCGTGATAATGGTTTCTTCGGAAGAGATTCCTTCGGGAGTTACTGTTGTTCGGCCGTATTGAGAACCGATCTGCTGGCCGGATGCTCCCACGGAAAGAACTCCCGGAATATTTGATAATTCCTGGTAAAAGGTTACGGCGTTATCAGGATTAGCAAACTGGCCGGCATTGAGTGTTATGATTTGATCCCGTTCGTATCCCAAATCAGCGCTGAAAATGTAATCCATCTGTTGATAGACTACGATTGTTCCGGCAAGCAGAGCGATCGAAA
>CAYRDO010000050.1:5417-6873 GCA_964422985.1 uncultured Rhodohalobacter sp.
GAAATCACAAACTGTAATACCACCAATGAATGCCTCAAAAGTGATCCTTTTGAACTGGCAGTGAATGAGCCTTTTAAAACGGATGATGGTTGGAAGGATGAAAGAACACCGGCCGGGTACAACCCTGAAAGTATACCTATCAAAACAATTCCTGCAAGGGAAAGTCCTATAAATTCCGGTGTTAACAGCCAGCTTACATCAGCATAACGGCTGTAAACCTCATTCAAAACAGGGACAGAGCTATACACGAAAATGATAGAAGCCAGGAAGGCCAGGAATACCATGAAAATGGACTCAACAAGGTGTTGAGCAATCAACTGGCTGCGCACTCCACCCACAACTTTTCGCAATCCAATCTCTTTTGCCCGGGAGGCAGAGCGAGCGGTCACCAGGTTCACGTAATTAAAACAAGCCAGAATCAGCACCATGAGAGCAATGGCCGACATGATATAAACATTGCTCATATCGCTCTTTCGGTTGTTCAGATCAAACAACACATCCGAAGAGTTCAGGTGAACATCCGCCAGGGGAATGAGCGTAGGGAATAACATTTCATAGCCGCCATTATCCAAAGCAATTTCCATCAGCCGATCTGCATACGGTTCCATATCTCGGGGCCGATCAAAAAGCACATAGGTTTGAGCAGCAATAGAGCCCCATGTTTGAAGAAACTGGGCGAACCCTTCCTGATCTTCTCCGGGAATCAGTGCTTGCAATACGTCAAATTGAAAGTGTGAGCTTGGCGGCACATCTTCCATCAACCCAACAACTTCAAGAAGATTTCCCTGTTGATCTTCAATTGTATTGCCGATGATTTCATCCGTCCCAAAAACCCGCTCTGCAAAACTTTCGGTAACAACAATCGTTCCCGGACGGGTTAAGACGTCATCATAAGAGCCTTGAATCAGGTTGAAATCAAAAATTTTGAAAAATGAATTTTCAGTGAGATAAGTTGACGGGACAAGAAAATTCTCATTGTTGTAGCGAATGGTCGATTCTCCCTGGCTAAAAATTCGCACGGTTTCTTCTACTTCAGGCAGATTTTCTTTCATCGCCTCCGCAAGGGCCGGATAGGAAACACCCACTCGTTGTGAGGAAACACCCCGAGCCTTGTCAATCGTTACAACCCTGGCAATTCGATCGTAATTAGAGTTGAATTTATTAAAGCTGAGATCTTCCCACACATACAATCCCAGAATGATAAATGCCGAAATTCCCAAAACTAATCCCAGAAGATTCACACTTGTGTATGCTTTGTGTTTGGTTAGATTTCTCCAAGAAGTGAGCAGATAATTTTTGAGCATAATTACACCAATCGCTTAGGTTTGAGGATCAATGAAGTGGCTGAGCAGATACAAATTCAGATAATTTGGCTCTACGCCGGATGCACTGCATGGTTTCGATAATGACGAGGCGGACAGAAAAAAAGTTGTATTCTGGAAATAAAATGTAACCG
>CAYRDO010000050.1:6973-9462 GCA_964422985.1 uncultured Rhodohalobacter sp.
CTTCAAACTAATGGAAGCGGAGCTTCCGAATAGTATTCCAAAGCAGCGCTTTGGAACGAGTAAACGGGAAACACTTTCAACCACTTTTTTTTGTTTCTCAGTGGGCCGGTTCCTCTGTTATTCGGTTTTACCTTTCCTGCGGCTTTGTACCTCTGCGGTAAACCACTTTACCCAATTTTCCTATTTATATACTTCAAAACTCTGTAAAGAAACGGCGATTTTGAATGGACTTTTACTAAAAAACCAAGTTCTTCCAGAGTTTTTTTCGATAAATAGTGATCGATTTTTTTCTCAGGTCGCCTTAATCCATGGTAGGTTCGAAGAGCTGTATGGGCAACCTGCCGCAACCGGATCAACACCGTTTCTTTTGTTTTGGGATCCATATCATTTCGTTTCATAAACTCAATAACCCTCTCGACAGCTCTTGCCCAACCCTCAACATTTTTAATCCCTTTCCCGGTAGACATTATCGAGTTTTGGCGCAATCGCTTTTTAATCATTATCTCAGAAAAAGAGGTAATTCGCTCCGCTGACAAAAGCGCCTCCAGAGTGAAGGATTCGTCCTCGTGAATATAGTTCTCTTCAAACGTCAAATTATTTTTGGTGAGCAACGATTTTTGAATGAAATATTTCTGAACAACGGCACCGTATCTGTTGGCCGGTATGATCTGCTGTAAAAAGGCTTTTCCGGTAATCGGGGATTCAATCTCCCATCGTTTTTTCAGGGTTGAACGTGGCAATTCATTCCCGTTTTTGTCGATTAAGATCAGACCAAACATTATAAGCTGGCTATTGGTTTCCACCATTCGACGAATCACTTTCTCGAATGTACCTTCAACCAGAATATCGTCACTGTCAAAAAAGTAGACAATCTCGCCGTTAGCTTCTTCTAATCCCCGATTCCTTGTCGCTGAGAGCCCCACATTTTCCTGTTCAAAAATACGGAACCGATCGTCTTTTGATTGATACTCTTTCAAAATCTCAACGCTGGAATCTGTGGAGCCATCGTTAATGGCAATAAACTCTACATTTTTATAGGATTGATTTCGAACCGAATCCAGAGCCTCTCTCAAGTATTCCTCAACATTGTAAACCGGAATGACGACGGATAGTAGCGGTTCTTTTTTTGAAAAAAAGCCGATTTCACTCATTGATCAAACAGATAGTTTTACACAAAAGATTTTGTAATTTCATCCCCGGGAAAAAGCATGGGCATAATTTGTAAAGAATATCGTAAAAAGTTTATTCGATATTTAATTGTTTGTTAAACCGATGAAAAAACTGCTGTACCAGATCAGATCACTCGGACTTTTTAAAATTCTTATTTATCTACTTCTATACCCTCTGAGATATGCGCGTGAATACCCGGATTGGGCACAGAGAGTCAGGACGGAAAAGCGATCTCATTTAACAATCTATGATTATGCACCTGATTCGTTGATAAACAAGAGATCGTTTTCAAAACAGAGGAAAAAAGAGATCCAGAATTATTACAAAAAGTTTGGATTGTCCATCAATACCCGATGGCACGAGACTTTTTTTGCGGTAAACGGAACCGAAAGCAATCGATATATTTCTGAGTATCATTTCTACCAATTTATTGAACCGTATTTTAATGATATGAGTATGGTTCGGGCTCTTGCGGATAAGAATCTGTATAGCCGGCATTTCCCGAATGTGGTTCAACCAAAAACATTTCTTCGATCCATTCATGGACATTTATATGATGCGAACTATCAAAAATTGGATAGAGAATATGCTGTTGAACTGATCCGAAATTTGCGAGAACCGGCGATCATCAAACCATCGGTTGAAAGTGGAAAGGGAAGAAATGTGTGTTTACTAAAGAGTGATGGGGATTCTATCTTTTTGAACGACCGATCTGTTTCTATTGATAAGGTCATGAATTTATATGGTTCCGGATGTATCGTTCAGGAGTTTGTGAAACAGCATGAAGATCTCAATGCGCTTTATCCACATTCACTCAATACAATTAAAGTGATCAGTTTCAGATATAAGGATGAGATTCATATCCTGTCATCTTTTTTTCGAGCTGGAAATGAGGGGCATCACCTCGACAGTGTAGGTCAGGGCGGTTTTCTCTGCGGAATTAAACCGGATGGAGCATTAAATAAGATTGCTTACGATAAAGATTTCAAGGAGCATCAAAAGCATCCAACCACAAACAGATATTTTGGACATGTATCCATTCCGGGCTTTGGAAAATTAATCGATACAGTGAAATGCCTGCACGCAGATAATTTTTACTGCGACATTGCCTCGTGGGATTTTGGTGTAAATGAGCACGAAGAACCGGTATTGATCGAAACAAATATTTCAAATCAAGGGATTTTTTATCATCAAATTGTCAGCGGACCGCTTTTTGGAGAGAGGACCGAAGCAGTGCTAAGTGATGTATTTTCAAAGAGATTGTGATAGATGAGTTCTTTGTTGATCAAGGCCACGGCTCTAAATGAATAAGAAATATT
>CAYRDO010000050.1:9472-21054 GCA_964422985.1 uncultured Rhodohalobacter sp.
TAGAGGTAATTCCTTTTTAATATCATCACAGGAGGCAAACGATGGCTGAATCGCGTCTAAATCTCAATCTGTTCACTAAAATCCGGGATGATGTCGAGAAGAGACAGTACATTATTCTGGCCGAACTCAAAAAGATTTCAACGGAATTCCAGTACTACAAAATCTATCCTCACCTCGGAAGTTTGGTTGAAATTCGAAGAACGCTGCAAGATGTGATTGATCGATTGAGTGATCTGCGAAGTAAGTTTCCGAAGCGAATCAGCAAAATTGACTGGGTGAACCGGACCATTGAACATGATGTGGTTTTTGTGGATGGTACCGATCTGAAAGCTGTAGAAGATCTCATCAACTGGGCGCTGCCACAAATTGATAAGGTGATTCACGAAGGAATTGCCATCCATGATTATGTGGAGAAGGAGCTTTCTGTTGAGCATGTTGGAATCTTACCCACTTACAAAGAAGAAGGCTACTTTTTTGTGCCGGATAACCAGGAATTAAAGATCAATCTCTTTCGGTTTGAAGTCTCGATTTTTCAAAGTGCGGAAGATCAGTACAGATCTCTCAAAACCAAGTTTTTAAAAGCTTTGAAACAGGGAAAAGCCCATCTCTCCCCGGGCTCCATCAAACTTGAATTGATTCGTGAGCAAAAAGAACTCCCCAACCCGGCAACGTATGCATTTGATACCAGCCTGGAGTTCCCCTTCAACCAAACAATTTTGCCGGTCGCAAAAAGGAAATTGATGCAGGCGATTGTTGAGTCGTGAGTTATAAGAAAGAGAGTATTGAATAGTGAGTATGAAGATAGGAGAGTTGGATTAGAAGTCCCCTCTTGAGAGGGGATTTAGGGGTGTGTTTGATATAGATTAAAATTAAAGTCTCAACTCTTTCTTTCTTTTCCTGACTGTTATTTCAATAACCCTCAATACATTTTCTATATCATTGAAAATTTCTTCATCCCAAAATCGAATTAAATGTATACTTAAACTCTGTAGTCGTTTCTGTTTTCGTCGATCTTTTTGAGCTATTTCAATTTGTTCGTGAGAATATCCATCTAATTCAATAGCCAAATAAAGTTCAGAGCAGTAGAAATCCACAATGAAATTATCCACAGGCTTTTGTCTGTGAAAATCAAAGCCTAACATCTGTTTGCTCTTTAGGTATTGCCAAAGGATCGTTTCTGATTTTGTGCTATTATTTCGAAGTTTTCTCGCGAGTTCTTTGAGTTTAGGATTGTATGGGATGATCGGTCTTCTCATAGTATCTGTATGAACCGTCTATTCAAGAAGCCTTACAGAATTTTTTTTACACACCCCTCTGTCCCCTCTCAAGAGGGGATTCCGAAGAGAGCTTTGCAAAGAGAGCAATAGCCTGAAGCTCTGGTTTAACACACCCCTAAATCCCCTCTCAAGAGGGGACTTCTATTATTGCTCCCAAAAATCTCAGAACTACAAAAACTCACTAACTGACCAACTAATACTTCTCAAACCACCCTAAAATATACGCTACTTTCCGTATCAAATTGCTTGGGGTGGAGGCGATGGAATGTGAGGAATCGGATATTTTAACCATAGCGGCGTCAACGCCCTGAAGTTTTAAGGCTTGGTAAAACTGTTCACTTTCACTGACGGGTGTCCGGTAATCGTATTCGCCCACCAACAGCATCGTTGGAGTGGTTACATTCCCCACGTATGAAATGGGAGATCGTTCGAGGTATTGTTCAGGATCCTCCCACGGATATTCTGTAAACCAGTATTTGGCAAAGAACGGGTAAGCATCCGCGGTTAACACAAAACTGTACCAATTGATAACTGGCTTCGCAACAACAGCCGCTGCAAATCGATCGGTATGGCCGATAGCCCAGGAACTGAGTACACCGCCGCCACTTCCGCCGGTGATATAAAGTTTCTCTTCATCGATATAACCCTGATCGACTACATAATCCACGGCATCCATCAGGTCGTTGTGATCTTCGCTTGGATAATTATGATTGATGTAGGATGCAAAATCACTGGAATAGCTCGTACTTCCACGCGGATTCGTGTATACAACAACATACCCTTTCGCAGCCATCAGTTGGAGTTCGGGGGTGAAGCGTGGTCCGTAATTTGTATGCGGTCCGCCGTGAATTTCGAGGATCATTGGGTACTTTTGGCTCGGATCGAAGTCGGGAGGTGTTAAAATCCAGCCTTGAATTTCAAAATCGTCGACGGATGAATCAACCCAAAATTCTGTGGTTTCCCCGAGTTTTTTTGATTGCAAAAACATTTCATTCAGGTTTGTGAGCTGAGTGATGGCCATCCGGGTAGGATAGTGACCCACAGCAAGTTCCGTTGGTCGATCCGGAGAACCGGAAGGAATTGCAAAACGGCCGTTTTCTGCGACTGAATATGATCCGCCGCCATATGGACGTCCAATGCTGGAAGTTCCCAAATTCGATGCAACCGTAGCAATATCACCGTTCAACTGAATATTTCCCAACTTGCTGTTTCCCTCCTCATCATACTGAAAATAGATAGAACGGCTGTCGGCAGCCCACGTCAGGTCACTGACATCCACATCCAGATCACCCGAAATGGCACGAATGTTTGAACCATCACGATTCATGATATAAAGATCGGTCAACTGGTATCCAACAAACTGATCTTCATAACCGGTGTAAGCAATATATTGCCCATCGGGAGATACAACCGGGTTACTGTGCGGCCCGCGTTTATCGGTGATCGCATCCATTTCTCCGGACTCGATATTCATTTCATAGATCTGTGCATTATTCGGATCGATATCTGCATTGCCGGTTCGATCTGCTGTAAACAAAATACTTTCGCCATTCGGTGCCCAGGAAGGGGAGGAGTGATTGAAATTGCCGTCCGTTAACTTTCGGGGAGCGCCACCATCGGCAGAAACTACATAAATATGATTGAAACCTTCCTCAAGAAACCCAAAATTTCCATCAGCTTTGTATTGAACATAATCGACCACAGATGCATCTTCCGTCCATTCAGCTCCGCTTGGTGGAGATGGGAGATCTGCAATTTTTGGAGTTTCGGCAGGAACTCTCATCGTAAACAACAGTTTGCTTCCATCCGGCGACCACTGCAAATTTCCGGGGCTGTGGGTCAAATTGGTGATAGACGATGTGGACCCACTATCCATCCATCGAACGAAAATCTGGCTGGATCCCTCTTCTGATGATGTGTACGCAATCTTTGATCCGTCGGGCGACCACACGGGTGTTCCATATGATGACTTTCCGGATGTGAGCGGTTTGTGTTCGTCTCCACTGAAAGAGATACTCCACAAGTTGGTATATCGCCGGTCGTTCATTATATCAAATTGGTGACGAACGTAGATAATCGTATTGCCATCCGGTGAGATTTGGGGATCATCAACATATTGAAGATCAAAGACATCCAGGTAATCAAACGTTGTTTTTTGAGCCCGGAGAGTTTGATCAGGAGTTGTTAGGAAAAGGGGTACCAGGAGGAGAATCAGAAGTTTTTTCATCACAAAATATTCGGTTGATAATTATGTGCTGAAAATATCAGAAAAACCGAAAGGAAAGAAGAAAAAACTGTTTGATAAATGACTGTTAAGTACTAAGGATTTAAAAAGAGTGGTTTATTTGTTTTGGTGATGAGTTCGTGAGTGGTAGAACCAAATGTCAGTCGTTTGATGGCAGAAACCGCATGGGCTCCGAGTACAATCAGATCGGCATTGATTTGATCGCTATGCTCCAAAATCTGCTGACTTACATTTTTCTTTTCTAACGTTTTTTGAGTGATGGATTTGAAACCATGCTCAATCAAATAATCGTGGGCATACTCCAATACCACATCTGTTGGCAGATCTGAGTCTTCTTTATTTTGGATGTTCAGAAGTTCAATTTCCACATCTTTCCCAAATGGTTTCAAATGAGCAAAACTCTTCAACGACCGTGCCGCAGGTCGGCTCCCGTCAAATGCAATGAGTACTTTTTTAACTTCCTCAAAATGATGCGTGACAATAAGCGTAGGCGAGACACCATTCTTTACCACCTGTGCCAGCGTTTTGGTATCCTGTTGTGGTTCGTTGTAGAAAAAGTGAGAATCACGGCCTACAACCAACAAGTCATGATATTTCATTCCCTCAATAATTCGCTCGTAAGATGCTCCTTCTCTTTTGACCTCTGTATGACGAACACCTGACTTCTCAATGTCAGCTTTGAATCTTTCAAGTAGTTTGTCAGCAATAGTTCGGTTTTGTTCGGTCAGTTCCTCCCATAAATTTCTGGCATGATGAGTTTGGTCCGGGTCGCCGATGATGCTTGTGGGATAGATATTACTGGTATCCACAACGGCCAATCCCGTAACGGATGCATTATTTCTTTTGGCCAGTGAAATTGCGTATTGAGTAGCGACAGGTGTGTCATCATCGGGATCGAGGGCAATTAAGATACGTTTAATCATAACGAATAGGTTTATTAGCGGTTATTTCAATCTATTAAGAATATAGCATTAGGTAAATAGGGGAAAAGCTGATTGAACGTTCACTTTACAGATGGCATATGAGAGTTATTATAGGAGTCAATATTTTTGTGTAAGCTTTTTTTTGGTGCTTATAATTATCCAAAAAACAACTCAATTTTTTCATAACGAAAGAAATGATTATAATCTGATGGTTGAAAGGGGACTAACCACCATTAACCTTGCTCGATATCTACCATGAATGAAAATGCCAAAGCATACTGGAAAGAGAATCTGAAGCTTCTTTCCATCCTTTTGTTCGTCTGGTTCATTGTATCTTTTGGATTCGGAATTCTTTGGGTCGATCAGCTCAATGCCATTCGTTTAGGAGGATTTAAGCTTG
Source organism: uncultured Rhodohalobacter sp. (assembly GCA_964422985.1). Classification (GTDB taxonomy): domain Bacteria; phylum Bacteroidota; class Rhodothermia; order Balneolales; family Balneolaceae; genus Rhodohalobacter. Next base: position 14,318 of record CAYRDO010000050.1, read on the forward strand.
GATTTTGGTTTGCTCAACAAGGGTCGCAATACGTTTTTGTGATCCTCATTTTCATTTACGTCTACAGAATGAACAAGCTCGACAAGCAATTCAAATTTGATGAAGACGATGATGACTAACCCAACGGTCCGGAACAGAAAAGTATTGGAGAAGCAATCATGAGTATACAAGTTTGGACCTTCATTATTGTTGGAATAACCTTTGCCCTCTATATAGGAATCGCAGTATGGTCTCGGGTAGCATCCACAAGTGATTTTTATGTTGCGGGTGGTAAAGTATCGCCGCTGGCAAACGGCATGGCAACGGCTGCTGACTGGATGTCGGCCGCTTCATTCATTTCCATGGCCGGACTCATCGCCTTTCTGGGATATGATGGATCTGTTTACCTGATGGGTTGGACCGGCGGATATGTTTTATTGGCGTTACTTCTGGCTCCATATCTTCGGAAATTCGGGAAGTTTACAGTTCCTGATTTTGTAGGGGATCGATATTATTCAAGTACGGCTCGTGTGGTCGCTATTCTCTGCGCGATCTTTATTTCCTTCACTTATGTAGCCGGACAGATGAGAGGAGTGGGTATTGTGTTTTCACGGTTCCTTGATGTTGGAATTACCTACGGTGTTTTGATTGGAATGGTGATCGTATTCTTTTACGCGGTTTTGGGAGGTATGAAGGGAATTACCTATACACAAGTGGCCCAATACTGCGTGTTGATTTTCGCTTATCTCGTCCCCGTTATTTTTGTCTCAATCTTGATGACAGGCAACCCGATTCCTCAACTCGGATTCGGCGGAACTCTGGCCGATGAACCCACCGTCCATTTGCTTGATCGGCTTGATGGATTGATGACTGAACTTGGATTTACAGCTTACACGGATGGGACCAAACCTACGATTGATGTCTTTTTTATAACCGCTGCACTGATGGTCGGAACGGCCGGTTTGCCACATGTGATTATTCGTTTCTTTACCGTTCCTAAAGTAAAAGACGCCAGAATTTCAGCCGGTTATGCTCTCATTTTTATTGTGATTCTGTACAGTACTGCTCCAGCCGTAGCCGCTTTTGTGAAAACAAATATGATCAATGATATCAGCAATGTTGAATATGCTGAAGCTCCTGAGTGGTTCTACAATTGGGAGGCGACAGGACTTTTAGAGTTTGAGGATTCAAACAACGATGGGCGGATTCAATATCATGCCGATCCTGAAATCAACGAGTTAACGATTGACCGGGATATTATGGTTCTCGCCAGTCCTGAAATTGCGAATTTGCCGAACTGGGTGGTTGGTTTGGTCGCTGCCGGAGGTTTGGCAGCCGCCCTTTCTACAGCCGCGGGATTACTGTTGGTTCTCGCGACTGCAATAGCCCACGACCTCTTGAAACGAACTGTGATTCCGACGATGAAAGAGAAAACAGAACTGATCGTCGCGCGGGTTACTGTATTCTTTACCGTTTTAGTAGCGGGATATTTTGGAATTTATCCCCCGGGTTTCGTAGCCCAAACTGTGGCCTTTGCATTCGGTTTGGCGGCCGCTTCTTTCTTCCCGGTGATTCTGATGGGCATTTTCTTCAAGCGAATGAACAAAGAGGGAGCGATTGCCGGCATGGCTGCAGGTATTACGTTTACGGCCGCTTACATCATCTACTTTACATTCATCAATCCTGAGATTAATAATGCTGAACACTGGTGGTTTGGAATCTCACCGGAGGGAATTGGTACGCTTGGAATGATTCTGAACTTTGCGGTTGCACTCACCGTAATGAAGTTCACCAAAAAACCCCCACAGGAAATTCAGGATTTGGTTGAGGATATTCGAATTCCGCGACGGCTAAAGGCTTCTGATAAGGTTGAGGATCCAGAAAGTTAGATGGTGTATGCCGGACAGCCTGTCCGGCACCCGTCTGTGCTATATCATTGGGAAACTGAAAACATGGTATTTCTTTCTTACATATAAAATAGTAGATGAGTATATCAAGTTGTTGAAGAACCGGAGTGTTAGAGCTGACGCGAGAAATACCATGTTTAAAACGACTCAATACTCAATCAACTCATCCAGCTTCTCTTTTAACCGACTCTTCGCCAAATAACCATCTTCTAGGTTTTTGTTGAAGGGGACAGGGGTTTGAAGCGAAGAACATCTCATTACCGGCGCATCAAGGAATTCAAAGCCCTTCTCCATAATCCCTGAGGATAGCTCACTCATCGGACCCAGAATTTCTGAAGGCTCTTGAAGCAGCAACACTTTTGATGTTTTCTTTATTGATTGAAGAACCGTTTCCCAATCGATAGGGGCAAGAGAGCGCAAATCTACGATTTCTAGTTCTACACCTTTTTCTAAGTATTCCTCGGATATTTCCTGCGCCCAATGGACACCTAATCCATATGTAATAATTGAAATATCTGAACCTTCACGAGCAATGGAAGCTTTTTCGATATCAACGATTTCACAGTCGTCAGAAGTAAGTGATTTGATGCTGCGGTACAACCGCTTATGCTCGAAAAACAAAACCGGATTGGGATCATACAAAGCCGAATAGAGCATATTTTGAGCATCATCAACGGTAGATGGAACCAGAACTCTCAACCCGGGATGTTGCATAAACCATCCCTCGGGACTTTGAGAATGAAAAGGTCCGGCACCCACATCACCGCCGTGTGGAGCACGAATAGTGATATTCAGTTCAGGCGTCCAGCGGTATCTACTTTTAGAAAGGTTATTAACAATCTGATTGAATCCGCAAGAGATAAAATCTGCAAACTGCATTTCTACAACCGGTTTAAAACCTTCAATTGCAAGACCAATCGCTGCTCCAATCGCCCCGGATTCGATGATGGGTGTATTTCGAATCCGATCTTTCCCAAACTCCTCAACAAATCCCTCGCTGACTTTAAACACCCCACCGTATTCAGCTACATCCTGGCCCATCAAGATGAATGAATCATCCTCTGAAAAAGCCTGCTTGTGAGCCAATTGAATCCCGTCAATAAATCGCTTTTCTGAGGTTGTTGGTGATTTTGAAGACTCAGGTTTTGTTTGAGAAGAAAGTCCGGCCCGCTTTAATTCTTTTTCTTCATTGAACTCCGGCTCATTGGCATCAAGAGCTTTTTTCAATTCTTTCTCAAAACTCTTCCCGATCTCTTTTTTGACCGGCTCCAATGCTTCACGATCTTTAAAATATTCCTGATCAATCAGCCATTTTTCAAATCGTAGGATAGGATCCTTATCCTTCCATTTTTCGAATTCCTTATCGGGAACATAAAACGTACCGGATGCTTCTTCATGTCCGCGCATTCGAAAAGTTTCAGCTTCAATCAAAAAAGGTTTTCCATTCAATGCACTTTCACGTGCTTTGATGATCGCACCTTTAACTGCGAAAAAATCATTTCCATCAATTTTGAGTCCCTTTAATCCATATCCAGCTGCCCGGTCGATGAGATTTTCGCAGGCGTATTGTTCTGAGACAGGAGTTGAAAGTCCATATCCATTATTTTCAATGATGAAAATCACCGGTAATTTCCAGACTCCGGCGAGGTTCAGAGCTTCGTGAAAATCTCCTTCACTGGTCGCGCCATCCCCACAAAAACTGACCGCAACCTGATTCGATCCTTTCAATTTTTGAGCCAGAGCGATCCCATCAGCCACCGGCATGGTTGCAGCAAGATGGGAGATCATTCCAAATATTTTGTGTTCGGTTGATCCAAAGTGAAAAGAGCGATCACGTCCTCCTGTGAATCCATCCGATTTTCCCAGAAGCTGACAAAAGAGTTTATATAAAGGAACGCCTCGGGTCGTAAAGACTCCGAGATTGCGGTGCATTGGTAGAATGTAATCGTCTTTATCCAGAGTGAGTGCTGTTGCAACTGAAATAGCTTCCTGGCCAATACCTGAAAACCATTTGCTGATCTTGTTCTGACGTAAAAGCTTCAGCATCCGCTCTTCAATCAAGCGGGGTAGGAGGAGAGATTTGTAGATCTTTTCCGCTTCGGTTTTCGATATTTGTTTATCGGTTTGGATCACATTTTTTGATAAATGTTAATCTATATCAGCTTGAAAACTAGTTAAGGAGTGTCCCCCTTTGAAGGGGGCAATGGGGGATGAAAAGAACTGTAATTAATCTTTAAACTTTAGAAGCAAATCTTTTACTTTAGTTTTAGGCCATCCCCCTGCTCACTCTGTTCGCTTTCCCCCTTTGAAGGGGGATTTCTTTTTACCACCCTAACAAATACGCAAAAATCAGCGGAGCTACAATGGTAGCGTCAGATTCGATAATAAATTTTGGAGTGTCAATGCCGAGTTTGCCCCAGGTAATTTTTTCGTTGGGAACGGCCCCGGAATAGGATCCGTAGCTAGTCGTGGAATCACTGATTTGGCAGAAATACGACCATAGTGGCGTATCTTTCAAACCAAGATCCTGTTCCATCATTGGAACCACACATATGGGAAAATCACCGGCAATGCCGCCCCCAATCTGGAAGAAGCCGACTCCTTTATCGGAATTTTTCTTATACCAATCGGTCAGCATCATCATATATTCAATGCCTGATTTCATCGTGGTGGGTGTGGTTTCCCCTTCAATGCAATGAGAAGCAAAAAAGTTACCGCACGTTGAATCTTCCCAACCAGGTACAATGATCGGTATATCTTTCTTAGCGGCAGCCATCAACCAGGAATCATCAGGATCGATTTGATAGCTGTCTTCTAAGTCTCCGCTTAAAAGCAGATCATAAAAGAATTCGTGGGGGAAATACCGTTCATTATTTTCAGTAGCTTTCACCCATCGTTTTACGAGGTGATCCTCAATCCGGCGCATCGCTTCTTCCTCGGGAATACAGGTATCAGTTACTCTGTTGAAATGACCTTCGAGAAGTTCCTGCTCATCCTCCGGACTCAAATCCCGATAATTTGGAATTCTCTTGTAATGATTGTGAGCCACAAGATTAAACACATCTTCCTCGAGATTGGCACCCGTACAGGTTATGATATGCACCTTATCATTGCGAATCATTTCTGCGAGGGATAAGCCAATCTCAGCAGAACTCATGGCACCGGCAAGGGTGATCATCATTTTTGCGCCTGATTCAAGCTGACGTTCATAAGCCTGGGCTGCGTCAACCAAAGAGGCGGCGTTAAAATGACGAAAATGATGAGTTACGAAATTTGAAACAGGTCCTTTTTTACTCATAATTTTGCAAATTTATAGCTTAGCATTTTGTAGTAAAGTTTTGCAGCCAAAAAGTCCGGCGCATTCAATCCCTCAATCGGGGCCAGTTCAACAATATCAAAACCCAATACATTTTTTTGAGTAAAAACTTTTCTCAGGTATCGGATCATTGTATTCCATTGCATTCCTCCGGGTTCAGGTGTTCCCGTTGATGGCATAATGGACGGATCAAAAACATCCAGATCCAGTGTGATATATACCTTATCCGAAAGTTTTGATATCGAATCATCCATCCAGTCGGTTTTGCCAAACATCTCTTCGGCAAAATAGCATTTCTCGCGATTTAAGTGAGGAAGCTCGGAACTGTCCATACTTCGGATTCCAACCTGGACCAGGTTCGCGTTTTTGGATGCATCATAAACCGCGCAAGCGTGATTGTAGGGAGAACCGTGAAATTCGGGACGCAAATCCGTGTGGGCATCCAATTGCAAAATCGTGATATCCGGATGGGCCTCATAAAACGCTTTAATAATTCCAATGCTGATGGAATGCTCGCCACCAAAAAAAGTGAGGAATTTGTCGGATTTCAGAAGTTCTTTTGTGTTGTTGTAAACCGCTTCAAAAACTGCTTCTGGAGATGAATTCTCTACAATCGGATCAATGATATGAACACCTTTTTTATAGACTTCACTGTCGGTTTCAATATCATAGATCTCCATATGCTCAGCGGCATTCAAGAATGCTTTGAATCCACGATCGGCACCTTTTCCCCATGTACTCGTTCCGTCGTAGGGAATCGATTGAAGGAGAATTTCGGCATTTCCATACAGGTTGTGTTTTCCCTCGATGCCGGCATAAATAGATCTCTGATTAGTCATGGTATCCTAAAATTTCCAGCATTTTATCCACTTCTTGTTCATCACGGTACAAGTAATCGTAGAGATTTCCGTCCTCATCCACATCAACTACAATATGTTTTGGCGATGGGATCAGGCAATGTTTAATTCCGCCATATCCGCTGATGGAATCCTGGTACGCTCCGGTGTGAAAAAAGCCGATGTAAAGTGGCTCTTTGTCATCATCGGAATAGGAGGGGAGCAATACCTGCTGATTGAGCTCCTCCGAATTGTAGTAATCGGAATGATCGCAACTGATTCCCCCGATATTGATTCGCTTGTATTGATTTTCCCACTTGTTCAACGGAAGTAAAATGAACTTTTCATTGATAGACCACGCATCGGGAATGGTGTTCATCAGGCTGTTATCAATGAGATACCAAAGTTCCGTGTCGTTCTGTTGTTTCTGTTCAAGAACCTGGAAAATAACAGCTCCGCTTTCCCCAACGGTATATTTCCCAAATTCCGTAAAAATATCGGGTTCTTCGATGCCGGCATCTGCACAAGCTTCCTGGATATTCCGAACAATTTCCTGAGTGATGTATTTGTAGTCAAAGCTAAAATTCAGGCTGTTCTGAATGGGAAATCCGCCACCAATATTCAAGGCAGAAACGCTTGGGGCAATTTTTTTGATGCTTGTAAAAAGCGTTACGGCTTTCTTGAATTCATTCCAGTAAT
>CAYRDO010000051.1:0-20770 GCA_964422985.1 uncultured Rhodohalobacter sp.
TCCGCCTCGACAGCGTCCCATTAATTTTAGAAGGTGCGATTCCCGCGGCGGTGTTAGCTCTCTTGGTTCAGGGATTGTTTGATTTGGTGGAGAGGTGGTTGGTGCAATGAGTTGATACTCAGAAGATCCGCGAAGTCGCCAAAAACTTCGCGGATCTATAACCAGATATTTCCTGGTTAATCCCTCACACAAACATGTGATTGAATACTCCCGAAAATTCTTACACCTTTCTTTTGAATTGGGGTTTAAATACAACCTAGATCTATCATCATGAAAAGTGCGTTCATCTATATCTTGATATTGGGTCTATTCGTCGGAGGCTGTACAGCATCAATGCACACATTTTCGGAGGAGCAGTTCCGCGACGATTCTTTTTCTATTGATTCTGTGGATGAATACGGAATGGCACTTCTGCCGATTAGCGGATCGAATCAAACCTTTAACAGTGTGGTGGCGATTGCAGCAGATGAGATTCTGCAAAGTTATGAATTCAATAACTACGTTGGGCATCGCCAGGTAGCGGGCGATCTGAACAGTCAGAATTTGGTTGGCGAATACCAGGAGATGATCCATAATTATCACAGCAGCGGAATTGCCGACAACACCAAACTGAGAAAAATTGGAGAAGCTACCGGCACGCGGTACCTGCTTAAAATTCAGATTGGATCATTGAACCGTGAAGCCGAGACAGAGACCAATTATTTTGACGGAAGTGTGCATACAGCAGAACAAAAAGATGTTCGCATCTACGGGCTTTTGTGGGATGCATCCAATGGCGATGTAGTTTGGGAAGGAGCGTCTACGGCAATGGCAGCGGAAGGAGAATTTACGGCAATTCATCAACTGGACAGCGAGTTCTACCAGGCCGCTACGGCAGAACTGATTCACCAATTACTTTCGCCTAATTCTTATTGAGCAGAAACGTTAGGATCATCTCTTTTGTAATGGAAGCATGAAAACAAAGCTTCTGCTATTTATCACTGCTTTCTCCATGTGTTTGAATTCTCAATCGCAGGATCTTTCCTCTCATCAATGGAAAGACCGCCTGATTTTGATATTGGTTGATGATGCCAGCAACGCAACATATCAGAAACAGATCGAAGAACTCCATTCTGATGAACAGGGACTACAGGATCGAAAGCTTCTTATCTACACTGTTTTGCCGGATAAATTTAAGCGAAGTGATATTCCAAATCAGGGTTGGACCGAGTCCGGTGAGTTATACTCCGAGTACAAAAAAAGCCGGCAGCCATTTGAAATTGTGTTGATAGGCCTTGACGGAGGCGTAAAATTGCAGCTGGCTGAATTCTTATCAAACAAAAAACTTTTTGGGCGAATTGATCAAATGCCTATGCGCCGCAGGGAATTACAGGATAATGAAGACCGGCCGGGTGAAAAAGCTTTATGAAATCGCACTTTTTGTGATACAAATCCCTCCTCTCCTTCGCATATATTAATAGCCAATAACATCTTTCCTTATTGGCAGCAAATACAGCTATTTAACCCTAAAAGAATCAAATAAAATGAGACGATTTAGTTTACTTAAAAAAACGGCGATGGTAGTCGTTTTATCATTGTACATTGCTTCATGCAGTGATAATCCATCATCAAGTTCGGAGGAAAACGGAGAAGCTCCGGAGATACCATCTTTGCAATCGGTACAGCCAGACTTGTCTTACTTTATGAATAACAATCCTCAAAAAGCAAAACAAGCAGCAACCAACTTTAATACAGCCAAGAGTATGGCACTTTCCTTAAGCAGTATTACTACTTTTGGACAAGTTTATGGCGGATTTTTCCAGGGGGCTTCGCAGGGAGGAGCCGAAATGAAAGACGGTTCATGGGTGTGGGATTATACCTATTCCTATGGCGGTGAATCTGTTTCTATTGTATTAACTTCTCGTGAATCCGGCGGCGATATTATTTGGGATATGACCTGGTCGTACGATGGAGCTGACGGAAGTTTTGAGGATTACACTGTTATTACAGGTAGAACGTCTAAAGACGGTAACAGTGGAAGCTGGACATTCAACTCACTTGATGAAACCGGCTCAAACGAGGTTCCACTTTTTGAGTCTACCTGGGAAAAAGATGGTGATGACAATCTCACCATTGAAACCAAATATTATAGTGAAAATTCTGTCGCAGGAACATATGGATATTCACAGAACGGCAGCGATTTCTCCCTTTCTGTAAATGACTCTGAAGAGGATTTCGACAGCAATATCTACTGGAATACAGAAACGATGACGGGTTATTACGAATCCGATGGCGAGAAAAAGTGCTGGGACAGCAATTTCCAGGATACTACTTGCTCTGACTAATTAGATTATTTAATCAGATCAGCCGAATCGGGTTACCGATTCGGCTTTTTTTATGTTTGTTTGTACCCTTCTTTTTTATATCACATAAAAAAAGCCCGCAATAATTAAATTGCAGGCTTTCTGTGCCCTGGACTGGAGTCGAACCAGCACTCGCCGAAGCGAACTGCCCCCTCAAGACAGCGCGTCTACCAATTCCGCCACCAGGGCTTGGGTATCAAATCAATAAATAAAACCGTTTGGTTTAGAGCTTTCAAAGATAGGGGATTTTCAATCTAAAAAGAAAGTTTTGATTTGAGAGATTTCCTGATTTTTTGGATGACGCACGATTACGTTTTTTGTAGTTTGTTCTTTGTAGTAAAAAATTCACCAATAATTTTAAAAGGGTGAACTAAACACCCCACCCTCGAACAACCGGGGACTCCCTTCAACGGGAGATCAATTGAAAGAATCTATCAACATGACCAACCAGGAAGTAGCAAAAAAACTGCGCGAAGTATATAACCTGATGCAACTCGCCGGAGAGAATCGATTTCGGGCCATCGCTTTTGATCGCGCCGCTCAGACGATTGAAGGATTGAATGACGAAATCCTCACTCATATCAAAAATGATACCCTCACCGATATCAAAGGGATTGGTAAATCTATCGCTCAGGATATTAAAACCTATCACGAAACGGGATCAATGCCGGTTTTGGAAGACCTGAAAGAGCGCGTTCCAAAAGGCCTTGTAGAATGGACCAACATTTCAGGTTTGGGACCCAAAAATATCGTTAAGATTCACGAAGAGCTTGGTATCACGGAAATTTCGGAGTTGAAGGAAGCCTGCCTGAATGGAGCCGTTGCCGCTCTTCCGGGATTGGGTCAAAAATCAGCGGATAAAATTATCAAATCGATTGAATACCTGGAACAGTATGGTGAGCGATGCCTGTTGGATGAAGCTCTTGAGATTGCTGAACCGATCTTTGAATTTGTCAAAAACCTGGACGGCGTGATCGAAGCGGAAATCGCCGGATCTCTCAGGCGCGCTCGTGAAACCATTGGAGATATAGATATCCTGGCATCCGCAGAATCTGATGATGTTGAACGTATTTTTGATGCGTTTGTCAATCATGAATTAGTTGTTGAAATCTTGGGACGGGGCGATACGAAAAGCTCAATTCGATCCACAACCGGACGGCAAGTGGACCTTCGAATCGTTAAACCTCACCAATTTCCTGCAGCTTTGATGTATTTTACCGGAAGCAAAGAACACAACATTGTGCTGCGACAGCGCGCTCGCGATCGTGGGATGTCTCTGAATGAGTACGGCTTATTTAAGCTCACAGAAAATAAAGACACCGATTTTGATCAGCCCGTAGAAACCGGTTCAGAATCAGAAATTTATAAAAAACTGGATCTGAATTTCATCATTCCACAGCATCGCGAAGATCGGGGTGAGTTTGAATATTATGCTGACCATGAAGAGATGGATTTGGTTCAGGAATCGGACATCAAAGGCGTGGTTCATGCCCACAGTACGTGGAGTGACGGCAAGTTTACAATCAAACAGATGGCCGAGGCGTCCATTGCCAAAGGTTATGAATACCTTGCCCTCTCCGATCACTCCAAAACGGCAGCGTATGCCGGCGGACTCTCCGTTGATGAGATTAAACAACAATGGGAGGAGATTGATGAGTTGAATGAATCGTTCAAAAGCGAAGGAAAAAATTTCAGAATTTTCAAAGGGATTGAATCGGACATTCTGACGGATGGTTCTTTGGATTACCCTGATGAGATTTTGGAGGGATTTGAATTTGTGATCGCCAGCGTTCACAGCAGCCTGGAGTTACCACTCGATAAAATGATGCATCGTTTCGAAAATGCCATCAAAAATCCATATACACGAATTTTAGGTCACCCGACCGGAAGGCTTTTACTGCGACGTGAAGAAGGGCACCTTGACCTGAACAAACTGATTGAACTGGCTGCGGCAGAAAATACCGCTATCGAAATAAATGCCAATCCAAAACGCCTGGATCTGGACTGGAGATACGGAAACAAAGCAAAGGAAGTTGGCTTGATGACATCCATCAACCCGGATGCTCACAGTACCAACGGAATCGACCATATTCGATACGGCGTAATGATCGCCCAAAAAGGAAAATACAGTTCCGATCGGGTGCTGAACACGAAAAGTGCGGATGAGTTTGAGAAATGGATAAAAGGAGAGTAGTGAGTAATGAGTAGTAAGTACTGAGATTTGTAAATATTAGAAACTGCAATTAGGAATTCAATTCATGCAGCTTCTCAATCTTACTACTTGATACTTTCTACTCAATATTTAACAATGAAGTCACGTCATTTTGTTCGAATAAAACTTTCATTGAAACTGACAAATTGTAATCCAACATAATGGATGAATCCAAGAGTTTAACATATACATCGTATCTGAAAGTGAAGGAGTTGCTGGAGTTGCAGCAGCCCGAATCGGAACCGGAGGAGCACGATGAGATGCTGTTTATCATCATTCATCAAGTGTATGAGCTGTGGTTCAAGCAAATTCTTCATGAATTTGATGAGCTTCGGGAGGAGTTGGAGGCCGGGGAAACATGGTCCTCTGCCAAAACGATGAGACGCGTCTTAACTATTCTGAAAACTATGGTTTCTCAGATAGATGTTTTGGAAACGATGACGCCCCTGGAATTCAACAGCTTTCGCGGATTTTTACAAAATGCCAGTGGATTTCAATCCGTACAATTTCGGGAGATGGAAATTCTTTGCGGCATGCGATCTCAGCACATTATTGACGTTCATAAATCCCAGCCGGAACTTCAGCAGAATCTCCTCGACCGTGAAAAAGAACACACCCTTTGGGAAAGTTTTTGCATCTATCTCCAAAAACGGGGATATGATATTGAGATGCCGGAACGGGTCAATGAGCAGGGATTGGTTCATGAACCGTCGGAGCATAACCAAAATAAGCTGGTGGAAATTATGAAAGAAGATCCTGAAGCGGCACTCTTGTGCGAACTTTTTGTGGATTATGATGAAGGGTTGATGGAGTGGCGTTATCGACATGTAAAAATGGTTGAACGGACGATCGGAACTAAAAAAGGAACCGGCGGATCAGATGGATCGAAATACCTCAGGCGAACCCTGAACAATCCAATTTTTCCCGATCTCTGGGCGATTCGAACGAAGTTCTAGACTGTTTGCTTACTGTTTCCACTTCCTTATACCTGAACCACGATTGTTGTGCCACAGAGAAAAATCGTAATTCATTAGTCTTTCAAGGTTGTAAATATCTTCTGAATAGATCTCCATTAGTTTTCGTTTCTGATCTTCATCAATATCAAACTGAATCTTTTTACTGGAATGAAAAATGGAGTGCAGACCTATCTTTTTAAAATGAGTAATGGCTATATCAAGATGCCATTTCCTCAGTACTTTCGCGGTTTTAACTCCGGATACGTATAATTTTTTAAATCGAACCTGGAAAGACTTATTTAAAGTTTCATGACCACTCCTTGAAAATAAATCTGCATCAATATTAAAAAAATCGGCAATTCGCTTTTTTGTTTGTTCCGGGTTAAAAACTGCCTCCTCGAAAATTAGAATAAGAAATTGATCTCTGTTGAAATGCTTAAACCATCTACTAATCTGTACTGAATACAATCCCTTTTTAAATGGCACACCATCTTGATTTGAAAAGGTTATAAAATCATTTTCTCCACCTCGTTGTTTATAATATTTGAATGAAGAAATCAGTCTGTCTAAAGGATTGCGAAATATGACTATAAATTTTGATTCAGGCAGATCTTTTTTGATCCTTTGTAAGGCATTTTCATTATAAATATATGAAGGTGTAAACTCACCCGCCTCTTTACACTGGTGCATGGTTTTCGAATCTGAAAAAAAACTATTGTACCATTCAAGACCGTTTGAATAATGTGAGTCAAAAAAGTGCAATTCTTTTCTGTATTCAGGCATATAAATCTGCACATGAGACTTCAGTAAATGGTATAACCATGTTGTGCCGGACTTTTGAACACCTATACCAAGAAATGTCGGTTGTTTTGTTGATCCTCTCATTGATACCTCCCCTAATATTTGAAATATCATTTTTGAGGAATAGCCGAAACTTCACAACTCTCTGTTTTTCGTCACCCTTTTAGATAATACACTAGTCCCCTTTTTATATACTCGCCAATTTCTCTGCTAAACCATCTTGCTTATTTTAAATAATCAAATTCTCTTCTTATTTCAACTGAGGAGACCGTCAAAATCAGTTATAATTCTATAATTTTTAGATTCACTAAATAAATTCATTTTAACAATCGAGATGTTTCTCGCGCTGCCTTCACCAACTCTTTAAAAATATTTCGCTGGCGGGCGATTTGAATCAGGTATTCCGGATGCCACTGTACACCAATCACAAAAGGATAATCCTGATGCTCTAACCCTTGCCAGATCCCTGTATGAAGTTCACCGGCTGTTTTTTTTATCCCCTCTCCCGGTTGATCGATCGCCTGCAAATGAAGTCCGTTGACATTACAAATATCGGTTTGAAGCAGGTTTTCCAGTTTGGAACCGGGTTCAATTGTAATTCTCTTTTTCGGAAAAATGGTGGCAATCTGCGGCTCCTCCGCATAAAAACTGCTGATATCCTGGTGCAATGAGCCGCCAAAATGGACATTGATCAATTGCATTCCACGACAAATTCCAAGCACTGGTTTCCTTTGTTCGAGAGCTTTTTTTAGGAGATCGAACTCAAGTTTATCGCGCTCCAGATCAACCGGGTATTTTTTGGTGTGCTGAAAATATCGGAAGATCCAATAGATCGGAAAAAAAATGATCGACAGAATCCATTCAAAAACAGTTCGATTATTCTTACGCAAATATGCCTTTACCTTCCTCTCCTGACCATATTTCATCGGTTCAATATCAGCGCCACCTCCCAGAATCAAACCGTCTAACTCTTCTATGGATGCCGGGCTTGAAGGGCGAATGCGTTTAGGTTTTCCACCCGCCAGCCATACAGAAATCGCCGTACATATCCACGCAAAACGACCGCCATCATCCGGCCCGCAAACTCCTATAACGGGTTTTTTATCAAACATTTTTGATCCACCGGTCCATGAATTCAACCCATTTCGCCTCAAACCGGATCACCGTTTCCTCCTTCATTTCCAGGTAGGTTTCGCCGCAGGTTTTGAGCAGATCTTCAAATCCGGCCAATTTTTCTACCAAAACCCATCGGTTCCACTCATCCGCAAGAGTCCAGGTTTTATCGTCGAGTGAGCAGTTTGGCAATCTATAGTGAAAAGTTGGGCGGCTTGAGGTTAATGTATCCTCAATCAGAATTGAAGTCAGCTCACAATCCAGGTACATAAATAACGGCTGCATGTCCAGAGGTCGGTTTCGGGTGTTCCCAAATCTAAAATAATCCTTTATAAATTCGGTTTGATTGGGTTGATAATTGGGATTTAAAATATGCGTGAGATAATCATCTTCAAACCGATTGATGAATGGTGTAATTCGGCGGCTTACATCAACCTTTGCATCTTTTCGAATCCAGGGATCCAGCATAACAAATGCACGCAAAAAATTCAGTATAACAGTGGTCGACCGTTCCGGAATCTCAGGATTCAAATGCAGCCCGAATGCATACACGAAAGAACTCCCCGTGCCCTTTGCTTTATGCTTTCTCAATTCATCAACGAGTTTTGTCAGTTCACTCATTTTCGACAGTGGAATCGGCGGTGTAATAATTTCATAGGGTACCACTGAGGAGGCCAGCTCCTTTAATGAATCTTCTACAAGCTCTTGCCCTTCAAATTCGGAAAGATCAATCCCAATGCTTTTGAGAAACTTTTCGTACTTTTTTTCTCGGATCATTTGGGCATCAAGTTCCAGTCCAAAATCACCAAATCTTGAATCTACAATCTTGAATTCGAATGTGGAGAGTTGTTCTGTCTTACCGCCATACAAACGAGATATCATAGCGGCCGTATCTTCCATTTCAACACCAGTAAACTCAAACTCCATTCCAACACAGCGCTCCTTCCCGAATGGATTTGTTGTGATTGGCGGCGCTAAAAACTCATGATTCATATATACCCATTTATTTCTTCTGTCACTCAGAACTGAGTTTCAACAAACTTAATCCATCGAAATCATCAATGGAAAATTGTCCGACAGTTTGGGTTTTTCACGCAAAAATTCCAATTCAAAAAACTGACCGGTTCTCCATGGTTCAACAAATTCATTGTACGATTTCGATCCCGGATTTCCGGATTGCCCGCCGGGGTAAACTCCATAGCCGCGAACTTCCGGTCCAACTTCTACTACCATTCGCCATGAGGGACCATTTGTTCCGCGAGTTGCATTAATCGCTTCAGATGATCCGCTTGTGAATAAATTCTGTTCGCCCAATCCCGGAATAAAAGCAAGATGATTGATATCGTTATTAATTTCATATCCCCATTTCCAATTTTCACCAAATTCGCCATGTTCTTCTGTTAAATCGGAAATGGTTTTTTTGAAGGAGAATGTAGCTCGCTCCTGTCGTGTTTCTACCTGTTCGGTTTCAATATTATCAAAAAATGGCCATTGCGGTTCGGCTTTTATCACCTCAACAAACCGGTCTCTGTCCGGATACCGGAGCAATGCATCCGTTGCACCGTATTCATCATAAATAACAGATCGATAAAAATTACCGGCCCATGTCCTGAAGACGGACGGTGCTATTTTCTCAGCATCCATAAAATGATCCCATTCAAACAGCAGATTGTAGATCTCAAGTTCCTGATCGCCCAATTCCTCCAGGTTCACCCATTCCAGTAGCGAAGGGAGCAAAGTCTCCGCGTAATAGCTATAAGTATCAAGCTGCATCTGCTGCATATCTTGTGGGGTGATGTTTTCCATCCGAGCCAATAAGTCGTTGATCCGGCGACCCCGCTCAAAAGGTGCAAAGTCATCATCAATATAATAGGGATAATCTGGCGCGGCAGATTCTTGGTTAGCCGAACTTACAAATCCACGTTCAGGATTTTTGATGAAAGGCACATGATCTCGTGGAATCCATCCCTGCCAATCGTAGATGGGGTCGGTTCCATCGCTGACGGTGCGCCCCTGGTACATCCATTTTTTTGGGAATTTTCCATTTACCCAAAGAGCAATATCTCCTTCATTGCTTGCAAATGCGAAGTTTTGAGCCGGAGCATCAAAATGTTTGAGCGCTTCTACATAATCATCGTAATTTTCAGCTCGG
Organism: uncultured Rhodohalobacter sp.; assembly: GCA_964422985.1. Taxonomy (GTDB): domain Bacteria; phylum Bacteroidota; class Rhodothermia; order Balneolales; family Balneolaceae; genus Rhodohalobacter. The sequence continues at coordinate 9,577 of CAYRDO010000051.1, forward strand.
TTCAATCCGTAAAATGTTTTAAGATCATTTGAACCATCGTGTGCAATCCAGCGCTGAGCGTGATAAACCGGATCTTGCTCATCTAAAATGGGAGAATCTACTTCTGAAACTGGTCCGTGATGCGTGTAGACAACCGTATCCACCACGGTTTCCTCACCTTTTACTTTGATCTCTTCAATTCGGAAAGTTGTAGGTTTCCACTGCCCGTCGTGCCAATACTCCTCCTTAGAATCATCCCGGAATTGAATTTCATACCAATCCATTACATCCGCGCTCACATTAGTGACACCCCACGCTACATTTTCATTAAATCCAATGATTACCCCCGGGGCTCCTTGTAGAGTGGCACCATATGTATTGATTCCCGGTGCATTCAGTTGAATTTCATACCAGATGGATGGCAGCGTGAGTCCCAAATGCGGATCGTTCGCAAGGATGGGATACCCGGATTGGGTTTTTTCTCCACTTACCGCCCAGTTATTACTCCCCACTCCCTCCGGTTGTTCAAACGGGTTGATCAGATTTGCAACTTTTGGGACAAACAGAGAATCCGGAGCAGGCGGAAGGTCTGCCTCAAAATCCCACTCTCTGGATGGCGGAATAATCGGATCATTCAGCGCGGGCTTTGTAGTAAACCATTTTTCGATATAATCCTGACCAAAATATTTGCGGGTATTACTTGTGATTTCGTCGCCACTTCTGCCGGCCAGCGTACGGGACATATTTTTTAGAAGAAGAGCAGTTTTAATCGGTTTCCATTCCTCTGGTTCAATATTCAAAATTTTATACTCAAGCGGATAATCAGCAGCCGTTAGACTTTCGATATATGCATTCACCCCTTCTGCATACGCAGTAAGTGTACGCCACATCTGTTCATCTTTTTGAATCTCTTTGATTGCATTTTCTGCACCGAATGGCATTCCCCAATGGCGTGTACTTCTATCTCTCTCCAGTGCTGCAGGTCCTACAATTTCTGCTAATCGACCGCCCGCGTCGTATGCCTGCAACTCCATCTGAAACAGACGATCTCTCGCTACCACGTACCCTTGGGCAACATAGAGGTCGTGGTCATTTTGAGCGAAAATATGTGGAACACCCCGTTCGTCATAAAAAACCTCAACCGTGTCTTGCAATGCTTCAAGGTTCAGATCAATTGAACCGGTTAGCTCACTCTTTTCAGCATTGCCCCAAAACCCTTGAATAGGATGAAAAAACGAACCCAGCGGCGGTACCGATCCGAATGAAGTAGACAGCAAAAAAAGTAGTACCACAAGCAACAGAACGGATAGGAAGAGAGAAATTTTCTTGGACATAGAATGATGATTGTATGATAATAGGAGTGAACATAAAAAAGATTTTACAAAAAAGGCGCGAACCAAATCGGCATTTATACAATTCCTATGCTAGTGGATGAGTTATTATAGATATCACACAACTGGTGTTGGGTTGATTTGATACCTGACGATGGTTCATCCATTTGCCCGGTTCTCTCAGAAGAGTAGAATTGTCCTTTGGCGAATCGGCAAAAAAGGATCAGATTTTCCCGACTCAGTGAGGTCGGGTGTTTTCATCCGGCCTCTTTTTTTTACCAATAGAGCAATTTCATACAGAAAACACTTCCCCCGCTTTTCAGAAATTCATAGGTGCTAAATTCATGAACGGAATATCCGGCATCTCTCAATTTTTTATTCACATCTGTGCAGCCTTGCTGAATGAGCACATTTTTTCCATCAGGGCACACAGCATTCACGGCCAGCAGTTGCTCAGCTTCATATTTTGTGGCGGCAATCACTGTATCAAACAGAGTGTGAATGATCTCAAGCCCTTCATCTGTAAATGCATCGCGGTAGATTAAAGCGGTCGTTTCATCGAGCATACAAATGCATGTATCCAGGTGATAAAACGACTCATCTGTTAACTGAAGTGCAACCACCGGAACATCAAGGAGGTCTGAAACATGTTCATAAGCACTCACCGATGTACGAAATCCATATCCGCCCCACAATAGTTGACGCTTGGGGTGCCAAATCCCATCTCCCATTCCTTCAAAACTTTTCACATCCTCGTGATTCAAATGTAGAATTTCATAGTTCTGGGTTTTAAACCACTTCTCAATGGCATCCACCTCGGGTTTCCGTTGTTTTGTTTTCATGATTCCCATCACAACTTTTTTGTTACCCTCTTCATCAATAAACGGCAGACTTTGATTGGCACAAAACACCATATCCGGCAAGCCTTTTTTTCCCTCGAGAATTTCAACATCCAGTGCCAATTCTTTAAATCCTTCCATAAGATGATCCCATTCATTCTGCGCCTGCATTTTGTCCACATCGCCAATTTGTCCCTTCATATGTGGATTGATGACGTACTCTACATCAAAGTAGGTTGGTTTTACCATCAACACTTTGGATGGCACCGGCATTGCCGGCAATTCCGAAATGTTAAAATCAATTTGATCTGCAGATGTATAGACTCGACTCATTATATTTTTTACCCTTTTTAGAGATGCTCCAATGACTTTTCAGCCGTACTTTTTTTACAGTTTAAATATACGGTTTATTCAGACGAAATGAATATTGACCCGGGAATATTAACGTTGAAATAAGAACGATTATAAACACTTCGATATTCTTTATTCAGTACTCGATATTCATTATTCAAATTAACTCTCTACAATCTTTCAAAACTTTCACTCGTTCCCATTCACACTTGGTGAATCTACAGGAAACCATTAGCTTAAAACATGCTTTTAGATCCGGATCTGCTAACACAACTCGCCCCGCTCGACCTGAAAGCCCGAACTATCGTCGAGGGTTTTATAGCAGGATTACACCGTAGTCCTTACCATGGATTTAGTGTGGAGTTTGCAGAACATCGTCCCTACAACCAGGGTGATGATTTCAGGCACATTGACTGGAAGGTTTATGCAAAAACAGAACGATTTTATGTGAAGCGTTACGAGGCCGAAACTAATTTGCGCGCCCACATCGTGCTGGATGTCAGTAGTTCCATGTATTTCAAACACTTTGCCGATTGGAGCAAACTTCGGTATTCCATTCACTATGTTGCTGCTCTCATCCATATGATGCACCGCCAACGGGATGCTACAGGCCTTGTGACTTTTGACGAGGATATCATTCAAAATTTCCCGGCCCGATCCTCGGGCAGTCATCTTCGGTTACTCTTTAGTGAGTTAGAAAAACTACTTGCTGAGGAGGAAAAAAGATCAAAAGAACAAAGGGTTTCAGCCTCCGCAAAAGCACTTCATAAATTGGCGGAGACACTTAAGCGCAGAAGTCTGGTCATCATTGTAAGCGACCTTTTTGAAAACGTAGAAGGACACGAAAATTTAATCTCCTCCCTACGCCACCTGAAACATCAAAAGCATGAAGTTTTGCTGTTAAATGTACTGGAAAAGAAAAGTGAACGTGAGCTTGATTTCCCCGATGGCAAATTCCTTTTTGAAGATATGGAGACCGGAAATGAGCTGGAAGTTATTCCCGCACAGGTAAAAGAAGATTATCAGAAAAAAGTAGCTGAATACACTCAGGAGTTTAAAGTTGCTTGCAGCGAAGCGGGTGTAGATTTTGAAGAGATCGACACTCAAAGTCCATTTGATTTGGCATTGCTAGCCTACCTCAACAAAAGAAAACGACTAGTGTAACGCAGCCCGTTACGTAACTTTTACCCGCCTCAAAATTTTGTTCAGCAATCTAAGAGATAATCGTCTGACGTATATTGCAAAGATTTCAGTTCCGCCGATATATATTTCCGGTTTTCTTTGAGCCAGTTTTGATAATAATTTTTGAGCGAAATCTTCCGGAGACATCGCTTTTTCCTGCTCCTCCTCCATTTGGTTGTATTTGCTGCCGTCTGCAGTTAGAGCATTCTTGGAGACGTTCGTTTTAATATATCCAGGGCAAACCAGGCTCACATCTATATTATCATCATAGACCTCCTGACGCAGACAATCGAACCATCCATGAAGCGCATGTTTGGAAGCTGCATACGCCGAACGAAAACGGGTGCCAATTTTTCCCATCACACTACTAATCACTACAATGTGTCCCGATTTTTGTTCAACCATTGTTGGTAGCAGCTCTTTCGTGAGGGCCACGGAACCAAAAAAATTCACTTCCATAATGTCACGTATGGATTCCATTGTAGAGTTAATAGCATAGGCCCGTTGGCTTACTCCTCCATTGTTAATCAACATATCCACCGATCCAAAAAACCCTTTCGCCTCTTTTACCTTCTCCGGGAAGGTATCCTGTTTTTTCAGGTCCAGCGGTAAAATTCGGACCGTCTCCTCACTATTTTCACAATTAGACTTTACCCGCTCAAGCTCTTCAACCCGTCTGGCGGATAGAATGACATGCGCCCCTTTTTTGTTAAATTCGTACACAAGTGCCTCCCCAATACCGGAGGAGGCACCGGTAATCCACACTACTTTTTTTGGTAAATCCATCGAGTATTATCTTTCTTTACAACAAACTATCGTTCAATATACGGTTATGAGTGGTAGATTCGATTTGTTCGTTTTTCGAGAATCTTTCTTCCAAATGACTATTTTACGGTCTTAATAAAGTCTATTTATATAACAGAAATTCAATTTTATGATTCCCAAACATACCATATTGCTGGTTGAAGATGAAGCCGAACCGGCAGAAATGTTGGCTAACTATCTTGAAATGGGAGATTATAATGTTTTGTTGGCGAACGATGGTCGAGAAGCGTTGGAACTGATCGATAAACACTCGAGTGATATTCACCTGGCCGTACTGGATATTATGGTTCCGCACGTAAATGGAAAAGAGATTTGCAGTGTGATTCGAAAGCATCCGGTTTTGAGCGATATTCCTGTCATTTTTCTCACGGCAAAAGATAAAGAGAAGGATGAAATTGAAGGTCTTGAACTCGGGGCCGATGATTATATCTCCAAGCCCGCAAGCCTGAAATTGGTAAAAGCACATATTGAATCGTTGCTTCGCCGTCAGCTCCCGCAAAACAGCAAATGGATCCACCACGGAGATCTTCTGCTGGATACAAATGGAAAAGATCTCTACCATAATGATGAGAGAGTTGAGCTTACTTCTACCGAGTATGCGCTTATTGAACTCTTTTTCCAAAATCCGAAACGAGTGTATAGCCGTCAGGAAATTTTGGAGCATATCGGCGGTGATGACAAATTCGTTTTCGACCGGACGGTGGATGTTCACATCAAAAATCTGCGATTAAAACTTGGGGATGCATCCGATATGATTAAAACATATCGAGGTATTGGTTATGGATTAAATCGAGATATCGTTACAGTATGAGTATTCGCTCAAAACTGGCCTGGACGTTTATCCTGCTTCTGATTTTTGGCATTACAGCCATTAGCAGTTACTCCATTCTTTTTATCCGAAATTATCTTCTTGAACAGGGCGAAGAGCAGATCATTAATGATTCGGAGTGGTTGGCCATCACTATTCAAAATCTTCGGGTTGATGGAAATTTTGAAACCAACCTTAACGAAGCCGCGCGAACGTCAGGCTATCGAATGGCTATTTATGATAATGAAGGAGTCCTTTTCGCCGAGGTGCCTTACAATCGTCAGATTCAGGCAGAAGAAATGCTGAGCGATTCTTTACTCAACGAAATTGAGCAGCAAGATGAAGTTCTGCTTCAGAATAATTCCGAATCCGAGCAGCTCATCACGTTTACAAATATAGAGAATACCGAAAATCCTGCCAGATATCTGAAAGTCAGTATTTTCAAAGATCAAGTCTACGCGCCCATCAGAACGATTCGGTGGATTATCTACACCGGAATGTTCATCTCCATCGGGCTGGTCATTATCGTAAGCATTCTGTTTTCGCGATATATTTCGCGCCCCATCCTGGAACTTGAGTCCACAGCCCGGGATATTGCAAAAGGGAACACGAATCGAACATTAAATCTCGATCGAAAAGATGAGTTTGGTCAACTGGCTGATTCCCTCAACCAGATGGCAGATCGTCTTCGGGATGACAACCTTGAGCTGAAACGGATGTATCAAAAACAAAGCCAGTTTTTTGCGGACATTACTCATGAAATTCGAAATCCACTTCACACTATTTCAGGTGCTTTAGAAATGCTGGAGATGCACGATCTGGATGAAGATCAAAAGAAAAAGTATATCAAAACGGCTTCGCGTCAGACCCATCGGATTAATCGACTTTTCAAAGATCTTGTAACACTGCAGCGATATGATTCCGACGATCATTTCATCAAAAAGAAACCGTTTGATCTACAGATATTAATCAACACGCTGCAAGAACTCCTTGAACCTGATGCAGAAGACAAAGGATTATCGTTGATTTGCGATGGGGTGTCGATTCGTGTGCTGGGTGACCCGGATAAAATTGAACAGGTATTGGAAAACCTGGTATCAAACGCCATCAAGTTTACGCCTGAAGGACACGTAAAAATAAATACCAGAGACACTGGTAATTCTGTAATTGTTGAAGTAGAAGATACTGGGATCGGGATTTCTGAAGAACACCTCGAACGGCTCTTCGATCGTTTTTACAGAACCGACAAAGCCAGATCACGGGATAAGGGGGGAACGGGGCTTGGTTTAGCCGTGGTAAAAAGCATCTTAAACGCACACGGAACCGAAATTCATGTTGAGAGCGAGCCTGGAAAAGGTTCTAAATTTTGGTTTACGCTGGATAAAGTCTAATCGAAAGTTTATTATCGGCCTTAAAATGGTTTAAACGGCGATTTTTAAGAACGGGGTTTCTTGGATAGAACAAATCTACATTACAAGCTCTTCACGATTCCTTCATAATAAAATGGTTGTTTTTATGATTGGAAAGGAAACGTCTGTATTTAATGCATAGCAGTTTATGAAAATCGGTATCGTCTTAATGAATCTGGGGGGACCTACGCATGAAGATAATGTAAGGATCTTCCTCAAAAACCTTTTTAGTGACGAAGATATTATCAAGTTGGGAGGCGGAACAACACAGAATATTTTTGCCAACTTGATCTCAAAATTTCGTGCCCCCAATGTAGCCAAAGATTATAAAGAAATTAATGGCTGTCCGAAGGGGTGTACCGGCAGCAAATATTGCTTTAACCGCCAAAATAAGGTTGTTTCGGAGTGCTGTTCTCCTATTAATGGATTGACAGAATCCCAGCGAAGAGGTCTTGAAAAATATTTCAAAAAGAATTTAGCTGAGCAGGAGGTAAAAGTTTACACCTGTATGAGATACTGGCTGCCGTTTGCCGATACAATTATGGATGAGATGGTGGAAGATGGAATTACACACACAGTTCTATTGCCACTTTACCCGCAATTTTCATGGACAACCACCGGCAGCAGTTTCAGAGATTGGGAAAACGTTTCAAAAGAAAAGTTTCCGGATGGTAAAAAACCATGGAAAGAATTTCATATAAAGAATTACCACCGGAATGAGAGCTATCTGAAAGCGATTAACGACCGAATTGATGAAGCTCTTGCGGATATGGATGAGGATACACGGCACAAAACACATTTTATTTTCAGTGCTCACGGAACTCCTCTTCTGGAAGTTCGAAGCGGCGACCCATACACCGTTGAGATCAAAGAAACGATGGAAGCTGTAATGGAGCGTCGGAAAGAGAAAAATTCATATTGGCTTAGTTTTCAATCGCGTGTGGGGCCCCAGAAGTGGACTCAGCCAAATACAGAAGATCTCGTTCGGCGCCACTTGGAGTACGGAATTAAAAACTTTTTGATGATCCCGATTGCGTTTGTAACGGATCACATTGAAACGTTATATGAATTGGGAGTTGAACTCGTTGAGGACTTAGAAGAAGAGGGGTTTACATTTGAAAATATGAAAGTGATGAATGGGCTCAACGATCATCCCGATTTTATCAAAGCATTAGCAGAAGAAGCTACCCACTGTCTGCGACATGAAATAGACGTTGAAGAACTCCAACCCGGTAATAAAGAATCGAAAAAAGTAGTTAACGCGTAAATATGGTTCATCCAACCGTACAGGATTTTATTGCTATTGGAATCAATCATTGGGACGCTCCTGTGGAGGTACGGGAAAAGTTCAGTCTAGATGAGGGAAAAAAAGAGTTGATGCTGCAAGGTGCCCGGCGTGAGGGTATTGAAAGTATGTTCATCGTATCAACCTGTAACCGAACCGAGGTTTTTGCACAGAATGCAACAGCCAATGAATTGATTCGCCTTCTTACCACATACAGCAACGGAAATCTTGATGAATTTCATAAATATGGATTTGAGCTGGAAGCTGAACGTGCAATTCGACACCTTTTTAAAGTGGCCACGGGCCTTGATTCCCAAATTCTGGGTGATCTTCAGATCGTAAAACAGGTAAAAGAAGGCTATGAATATTCAGCTTCCCAGGAGATGATTTCCGGCGAACTGCACCGGCTGATTCAACATGTATTTCGAGCTCACAAGCGGTCCCGAAATGAAACTTCGCTTGGACAAGGTGCCGCAACAGTAGCATATGCTGCCGTTAAATTTGCAACCCGAACATTTGATAACCTAACCAACAAAAATATTCTGCTGGTGGGAACCGGGAAAATCGGGAAGGTAACCTGCAAAAATCTTGTGAACCTTGGTGCAGGGAAACTAACGTTGATTAATCGAACGCGTGACCGTGCAGAATTTATAGCCGATAAATTCAATCTTGAAGTCGCCGATTTGGAAGATCTCGCAGAAGAGATAGCAGATTCAGACCTTGTGATTGTTGCAACAGGTGCGAGCGAGCCGGTTATCAAAATGGAGCATATGAAGCCATCCATTGGTCAGCCTAAATTTAAGGTGATGCTGGATCTCTCGGTCCCGAGAAATATTGATCCTGAAGTAGCTTCTCTCGATTTTGTAGATGTAGCCAATATGGATATGTTAAGCGACGTGACTGACGAAGCCTACAAAAAGCGTGAAGAGGAGATCCCTCTCGTAAAGAATATCATTGAAGATGAATTCTCGAATTACAAACTCTGGCTGGATGAGCAGAGAGTGGTTCCCACGATAAAAGCGTTGACTCAAAAGTTTGAGAATATTCGGGAAGACGAACTCGATTTCTTCAAAAATAAAATTGAGACTGATGATTTTGACAAAGTTGACAATCTGACCCGTCGAATTGTAAATAAACTGGCTGCGTATAGTATCGAGCATTTGCGGAATCATCATAAATCGGACGATGTTGCCGAAATGGTGAAAGAAATGTTCAAGCTTGAAGCAAAAAACGGTCATGAATAAACTTCTTCGAATTGGAACACGGGATAGTCAACTTGCTACCTGGCAGGCAGAAACCGTATCCAAAAAATTAGAAGAAGCCGGGCATTCCACTGAGATTATCTTTGTGAAATCTGAGGGAGACCTTGACCTGACAACTCCTCTCCCCGAAATGGGTGGGAAAGGCGTTTTTACAAAAGCTTTGGATGATGCTTTGCTCAATGATGAAATTGATCTTGCCGTACATTCATACAAAGATCTGCCAACCGAAAATCCGCTTCCCTTAAAAATTGCAGCCGTTCTTGAACGTGAAGATCCCCGAGATTCATTGGTTGCTCCTGGAGGTACCGAATTTTTGGATAATGAAACCTTCGAGGCTGTGATTGCAACAAGCAGTAACCGCCGAAAAGCACAGTGGCTGCACCGATACCCCAATCACCGGATCACAAATATTCGCGGAAACGTAAATACACGCCTCAAAAAAGTTGAAGAGAACAAGTGGCATGGAGCTATTTTTGCGGCTGCAGGCTTAAAGCGTATTGATTTGGATCATCACATCTCTGAATATTTAGATTGGATGGTACCCGCCCCAGCACAGGGAGCAATGGCCGTCATGATCCGAGAGGAGGATGAAGAGATTGAATCTATTGTGAGCGAGCTCAATCACCCTGAAACCGCCCTGTGCACAGCAATTGAGCGGGAGTTACTGAATGAAATGGAAGCGGGATGCAGTGCACCGGTTGGGGCATTTGCCTGGCTGGACGGAAATGATCTTGTGCTGCATGCTGTTGCATTAAAGACGGATGGGTCTTTACAGTACGATATTGAACTAAAAAGACATTCCGATCAGGCGAAAGGCCTGGGACGACAAGCCGCCCGAGAGCTTTTGGAACAGGGCGCTGATGTATTGGTACAAGAAGTAAAGGAATAGTTCGTACCTCATCATAGTAAATAGTAAAACGAACATAATTTTTGACGAACAATACTACACATGAATCAACCACTTGATATTTTTGTAACACGCGAACTAGACGAAGAACAGATAGCATTAGCTGAAGATTTAGGGCTCACTGTTGTTATTGAACCCGCTATTGAAATTGAATACCGGGAAGACTGGTTCGCGATTGATATGCTTTTTAAAACAAATAAAGAGCCCATTATTGCTGTGACAAGCTATAATGCTGTTAAAGCTTTGGAATTCTATCAAAGTACTGGCAAAGAAATTCCTGAAAAAGCAACATTTTATGCTGTTGGCAAGAAAACAGCCGCAGCCGTTAAAGAACGTTTGGGTTTTGATGCAGTTTGGCCTGAACAACAGGATGCAATTGGATTAGCTGAGAAGATTAAAGAAGATTTTTCTGAGATGGATGATTCAGAGAAATCAACCGTTCTCCATTTCTGTGGAGATAAACGGCGGGACGAATTCAGACAGTTTCTGACCGACGCTGATATCCATGTACGGGATATGGTTGTTTACAATACGAATCTTAAAAGTATGAGGCTGCCAACTCATAAAACTGCCGGAATTGTTTTTTATAGCCCAAGCGCTGTTCATGCATTTCGTGACAGCGGTGGATTCAGAAATAAAAACCTTCCTGAACTCTTCGCAATTGGTGAAACTACCGCCGAAGAACTCAGCATTGAAGCCGGACGACACGTTCACGTTTCACCGGAACCAAGCACTGAGCACCTTCTGGAGCATGTTGCTGAGGTTCTGAATAGAGAAGAGAAAAAAGAAGCCGTATCCTAAGGAATTGAGTAATACACCTGAATGAATCAATCTTTTCCTGCACTAAAGAATGACCTTTTACTACGGGCTTTAAAAGCTGAAGATGTCGAACGTCCCCCCGTTTGGATGATGCGACAGGCCGGGCGTTATCTTCCTCAGTACATGAAACTGAGGAAGAAGTATAGCTTTTTTGAGCGTGTTGAAACACCCGAGCTTGCCTGCGAAATCACTATCCA
>CAYRDO010000052.1:0-9102 GCA_964422985.1 uncultured Rhodohalobacter sp.
GTGTTATTCAGGGCTTCGTCTGAAGTGTAACTCTGTCGGAGCGGTACGTCTCTTCCTAAAGGGCTAACCAAATGATCCGGATAGCCGGTTCGCCGGTACTCTGCCCACGCTTCAAATCCATGAAGGAAAAGATGAACATATCGCTGTGTTGAGATTCGTTCGATGGCATAAGCAGGATCGTAAGCTACTTCAGGCTGAGCCAAAAAGTCTGCAGCACCGTCCGTACTTCCTGTCCACTGGAGCAGAGAATTCTCAACAGCGGCATTATAATTGCCAGCAGCATCTTCTCCGGTCCAGCCTCTTGCTGCTGCTTCAGCTTTTGCAAACAGTACCTGAGCATAAGTCACCAAATAAACCGGTGCATCCTGCTCGTACATATTGCTGCCCAGCAGAGAATAATTTTCCAAAACAATTCCCTCTTCGGGTGTACCAAAAGGAAGTCCCACATATTCAGTGGAGCCCGCTGCTCGGGGTAAATTTCCATAGAGCGAGAGTCTGGGATCATCCACAGGTTGCATTAATTCAACCAATCCTTCGCTTAATGCCCACCAGTCTCTTGAGGTCCGCACAACCTGATCGTACCAGTAATTTTCATTATCGGCATTAGCCAGGTGCTGGAATACAAAGCTGTCATCATTGGAAGTCATCACTCCATCAGACAAAGCATCGTTGAATTCCTGCTGAGCTAGTTGTGGATCCACTTCTGAAAGTCGAAGTGCCATCAACAACCGGACTGTATTACTAAAAGTGACCCATTTGTCCATATCGCCATCATACATGATGTCACTTCTGAGTGATCCGGATGCCTGAATTTCGCCGCCTGCTTCTTTTAAAAGAGAGAAGAGACTATTGTAGATCGACTGCTGGGTATCATAAACCGGAGTGAAATTCTCAGCACCCATCAGGGCTTCGGAGTAAGGAATATCTCCCCAGCGATCCGTCATGTGCCAAACGAAGTAAGCTTTCAGAATTTTGGCAACCGCAACTTCATTTGCGTTGTTTGAGTTGTCGATTACTGTCTGGAGATTAACCAGCGGCCCTTGATACCAGGGGTAAAAGTTGGTTGTGCTTTCCTGGTACAGAGAACCGTCAACATAAATCGTTTCAGATAAATATTGTGCATTATACTGTCCCTGAACCGCCTGGCTTGAACCGCTCAAACCCGGCAAAGAAAGCATCGCATTTGCGATCAATTGCGGAGGTGAAGCTTCACTTGGCAGATTTGGGTTTTGGTTGATGTCATCATCAATACTGGTGAGGTCACAACCGTTCACTAACAGTGCTATAATCGTAAAAGGTATAAGTAATTTCTTCATCGTTAATATTCCCCTTAAAAGATTAAGTTTACATTCAGACCGAATGTTCGAACAGTGTTCAACTGTCCGGATTCATACCAGGTGAGATCCTGACTTCCTGAGGAGAGCTCGGAGGGATCTAATCCATCCGGAGCGTTTTGCCATATCATAATTGGGTTGTTGGCGTACGCAGCCACTTCAATTGAACTAACCGGCAGGTTGCCAAGAATGTCGGCTCCAAATGTGTAGCCCAATCGTACTTCCCGGAGTTTGATGTAGGATGCATCCACAACCCAGTCTTCATAGATATCATCACCTAGGATTCCGTTGTAGAGTCCCTGAGCATCAACATATGTTGTTATTTCTTCACCGGTGGATTCAGAGATACCGTTGATTTTTACACCGCCTCCTTCACTGACCGGCAATCGAACGTTATTACCTTTATCATTCGTTTCGGCTGTAATCGGAGCCAATCCGGTTTTCACGGCTAGCAGTAACGAACGGCTGAAGAACTGCCCCCCCGCCTGGAAATCAATCATCGCGCCAAGCGAGAAGTTTTTGTAATTCACTACGTTCAGTAAACCGCCTGTGAAATCCGGTAAAACGGATCCGAAATCGTGCGTGGCATCGGTCCAGATCGGCATGTTGTTATCATCCAGAAGGATTTTTCCAGTGGCTTCGTCACGTTCATAGGCTTGACCAACCAATCGGCCGTAAGCTTCTCCTTCATAGGAGTTCATGTAACTTGCGGTACCCGAGTAAACGGTTGAACCGTGCGTATACACATCAATATCGGGGTGAAGTTCAACAACCTCATTGATGTTCTTACCGAAGTTAAAGGTAGACTCCCACGTGAAATTCTGATTCTGAATGGGCGTTCCGGAGATGCTTAATTCAACACCTTTGTTTTCAATCAACCCGGCGTTAATCGTTGCTGAGTTATAACCGCTGGCACCGGAAATATTCAGATCAATAATCTGGTTTTCATTCTGCTGTTGATAGTATGTGAAGTTCAGTTCGAGCCGACCGAAAAAGTTCAGGTCAAGTCCGGCCTCATACGAATGCGAGAATGAAGGTTTGATATTCGGATTATTGATTGAATTCGGCACGGTCAATGTATTCACACTCCCATACACAGTTCCAATGCTGTATACCGGTGTGGTTTGATACGGGCCTAAATCCGAGCCGGCTTGTGCATAACTGGCCCTGATTTTACCAAAGGAGAGAGGCTCCCAATCCATCAATTCACTAAAGACTAAACTCCCTGAGATGGATGGATAAAAATAGGTGTTATTGTCTTTCGGCAATGTGGATGATTTGTCACTTCTCAAACTCACATCAACGAAATAGGTATCCTGAAAGCCCAATGAAACCAATCCGAACGCACTTAAAATTCTCTTTTCAGAGAGATAGTTATCGGGATCGGGTCGGTCTAAAGACGCATCAATATTATAATAACCGGGAGATGTAAGACCACCCACGGTTTCCTGGCGGATGTAAGAGTAATCGCTATCGAATACATTTCCACCCAAAGTGGCGTCTAAAGAAAATTCAGACCAGTTTTCCGTGTACTTGGCCAGAATTTCGTAGTTCATTTCCTGGTTTTCATATTTCCCGACAAAATAACCGGGAGTACTGTCTCCGCCCACGGCCGTTCTGCTTTCAATATTTTGGATATACATATCTCCGCGAATATGACCACTGATTGTAAGATTTGGCAAAAGGTCAAAATCCACTCCAACATCACCGAAAATTCGATTTCGGCTGTCTTGGGTTGGATTCTCATAAGCCAGGAAATAGGGATTGGACCAATAAACCGGTTCAGGAGTTTCTCCTTCATCGGGAATGTTGATGTTCCAGTGGCTGAAGGTTCCATCATCATATTGATAATCACTTAAACGTCCCATATCGAGACTTCGCTGAAACCATTGCCTAAAGTGGCGGCTTCCATACCCAGAGCCTTGCGGGGGCCGCTGTGCACTGTTGGTAGCATAGTTCAAATTGGTAGAAAAACGCCATTGTTCACTCACATCAATGCCGGCGCTGATTCCCAAATTATTTCTATTCAACCAGGTATTGGGTGATACACCCGAAATTCGGGCATCATTAAAACTCAACCGATAATTACTGTTTTCGCCGCCACCTGAAACGGAGATGCTTTGATTCGATTTGTATCCCGTCTCAAAGTAATTTTTGATATTGTTGGGATGGGGATCAAAAGGAGTGAGCTGTCCGTACTGCGGATCCTGCGGATAGAAACTGAAATATTCCCGAACCATAGTTCCGTCCATTCGCGGACCCCAGCTTTCATCCGCATACGTTTCTACATACGGCTGACCATTTGGTAACGTCGGGAAATCGAGCGAGTAACCGGCGCCGAATTCATTTTGGAATTCCATGAAATTGGCAGCTCTCTGCATGGAAACGCTGGAACTCACTTCAACCTGGAAGTCCTCCCGGCCTTGCCCTTTTTTCGTAGTGATCATCACCACTCCATACTGGCCTCGAATTCCGTAAAGAGCAGATGCTGCCGGGCCTTTCAATACGTTTATGGATTCAATGTCGTCGGGGTTGATATCCTGCGCGAGGTTTCCATAATCAGTACCTGCGCTTCCGGCAAAGTTTCCGTTTGATATGGGAGTACCATCAACCACAAACAAGGGCTGACCTTCGCCACTCAACGAATTAATACCTCGAATTTTAATGGTTTGAGTTCCGCCTAAACTTGCCCCGGAAGATCCGCTAATCTGAACTCCGGCAATTTTTCCGGAAAGTGAGCCGATCACGTTCTGCTCTTTTGAGAGAGTAAGATCTTCACCGCCAACTTCCTGTGCAGAGTAACCAACGGATCGTTCATCCCGTGTAATTCCAAGCGCTGTAACCACAACTTCACTCAACTCGCTTGTAGAAACAGACATTTCAAGATTCACAACGGTTTCTTCATTATCGGTTACCGTAATCGTCTCACGAAGGGTTCTATATCCAATATATCTGGCAACTATTTCGTATTCGCCTTCCTCCAAACTTTCAATTTCAAATTCACCGTTCGCATCCGTCGCAGTACCAATACCCATTTGTGCAATGACAATATTCACACCAACTAGAGGATCTCCTGTTTGGGTATCTGTAACGGTTCCGGTCACACTTCCATCAAAAATCTCCTGGGCGAATGCAGAAGGCTGCTGTTCTTCTTCGTAGATGATGAGAGTTCGCTTGTCTTCGCTCATCGTATAGGTGAGAGGAGTTCTTGAAAGAAGATCATCAAGTACCTCAAACAGATCTTTATTTCTCTGTTGGTAGGTTACTCTCGCATCTTCAATATTTTTGGGGTTGATCGAAATATTTACATCCAACTCGTTAGCAAGTTGGTGCAACACGCCGATCAAAGGTGCATTTTCTACACTCAGAGTAACCTTGGGTGCTTGTGTATCAGATCTCGATACATACAGTTCCGACAGCTCCAATTGCTGTGCTGCAATCTGAACAGTTGGGGAGATATTCATCCATGAACTCCGGGCATCTGCTGGTTTGCTAATCAGAAGAAAGCCCAGAATTACGTAAAGAATGGCACTATAACCAGGCTTGAACCACCGGTCGGTACACATAGTAACGTTATCCATCATTATTTTGGTTTTTTGGGGTTGATGTTATCATTCCATGTAACGGTATTATTGTCGAGGGTATAGTCAATACCAAGGGTTTGTGCGATGATATTCAGCACATCAGAAAGGTTCTCTCTTGCCATATTTGTACTTAAAGGAAGGTTTTTTAAAGATTCTTGATCAAATTGAAAGGACACATTATAAAGTCGTTCAATATACCGGCTAACTACCCATAGCGGTTCATTATAGAAGTACAGTTTACCGCTTATCCAGCTCATGTAGTTTTCAACAGGCGTGTGTTCAATCAAAATTTCGCGGCTGTCAATGTTGTATACCGCATATGTATTCTCAGTGAGGATAGCCGAGCTTCCGTTTTCCCGGTTTGAATTATTAAGTGAAACTCTGCCTTCAGCTACGGCAACCTGAACATTTCCGGCGATATCGTCCATCTTTACATTAAATTCGGTACCAAGTACTTCAATTTTGGCTTGCCCCGCTTCTATGTGGAAGGGGCGATTTTCATCGTGGGCCACATCAAACCATGCTTCGCCATGAAGAGTGACGGTTCGATTATCATCCGCAAATGGATTAGGTACTTCAATCTCAGAGTTGGAATTCAAACGGATTTTGGTTCCGTCCGAGAGGGTAACCAATCGATGCTGATCATGCTGTGTTTTGATGGTACGAACAGAGTCAGTTTGTTGAGTGGTGGAGCCTGTAATCTTGGATTGAAAAAGGAAATAACTCGCTCCGGCTAAAAGAGCACATACAACTACAGCGGCAATGATCTTTGTTTGCCAGACTTGATTATTCTTCGATAAGCGAGGTTTAACACTCTTTTTTGATTGTTGAATTCGATTTAAAAGACTCTCTGTGGGGACATTCGGATCCAGCAAAAGCCTGTCATCATCCGCATATTTCCGCATGTCCTGATCTAAATTTTCTTCGAAATATTGTTGTCCCTCTTTCGTCTGAAACCAATCTAAAACTTGATTGATCTCCTCCAGCGTGCATTGGTTGCGAAAGTATTTTTTCAGGAGTTCTTTGTCCAAATTGCATACCTGTTTGTTAACGTCTCACAAGTACGACACCCGGGATGGCAAAAAGTATGGCGAGTTTTTTGAAATATTTTTTGGGAGCGTATGATGCGCGATAATTAAAGGAAAGTTGAAATTATATTACAAGAATTGAATCCACTATGTTTGTGGATTGAGGAGTGCGGAAGGAGAAGAGTTAGAGTAGATCAGGCCTTTGGACGAGTTAAAACTCATAAACTCATCAACTCACAAACTCAAACTCACCCACTTTCACGGGCATGCATCTGGATGTCGGCATGCTTATCCAAATACTCTTTGATGAATTTGGAGGCGTGATAATACTGTGATTTCACGGTATGAATGGAAATATCAAGCCGATCCGCAATCTCTTGATTTGAAAGCTTTTGAACGGTTTTTAGATTGAAAATTTCTCGTTTTCCATCAGGAAGCTCTTTCAGTCCTCTTGCCAAGATTTGCTGATATTCGGAGTAGATAATTACATCCTCCGTTTTGTTGGTTGATTTCTTTCTCTGCTGTTCAATTTGAATATGCTTGAGAACCTTCCTCTTATTATTCCGAACCATATTTAGTACGTGATTTCGAACAGAAGTAAAAAGAAATCCTTTGAGATTTGAATGGATGGAAGAACGCTTTTCCCACAACTTGATAAATGTATCGTGGACCGCATCTTCGGCCAGTTCACGACTCTTTAGGTATTTAAAGGCCAGCCCGTACAGTCTTTTGTGATATCGATGATAGAGCTGTTCAAAAACATCGTTATCACCAAGTTTTAAACGGCGGAGTATTCGTTTTTCTTCCTTTTCAGACATAATACCGAGACAAAATGGCCGGTAAAAGCTATGAACAGTTATTTTCAGAGATACAAGACTGGCTAATCATATTTATTTTGATGCCAATGAGACTTGAGTTTCCCAACTATTTTAGGATACCTAACGAATTGATAAAATCCAACCTGTACTTTAGTTATTAATTTTCAAGAGAGTAAAGATTTTAAAAAAGAAGATTACTGACAGGTTTCTTCTAATAAGAATGGGTTGTGTTATAATTTTCTGAAGTTTTTAAAACTCAAACGAAGGATTCTTGTCTTGAGATAAAACCTCGCGATCTAATTTGGCCTGGTACATCTCCTCAACGGTTTTTAGTGTGTCAACATCATTCGGCCCTAAATCCCATCGAATTGCTTTGAACCTGGGAAGCCGCAATGTGTAACCCGCTTTTGTCCGTTTATTTACCTGGATATCATCAAACTCGATCTCTACAACCAGCTCGGGAATCAGGCCGAGCGTTGGGCCATATCGCTCTACAGTCAGCTCTTTTACTTTTTGGTTGATTTTTTTGAGTTCTTCATCTGTATATCCGCCATATGCTTTCCCGATTGGGATGAACTCTTCTTCATATCTCTCATCTTCTTTTACCGAAATTCCCAGCGTAAAATCGGAATAAGTGCCGCCGCGTTTTCCGCTTCCGGCGTGGGCGTACATCACAACTGTATCAAACGATCCGCCCGGTTTTTTAACCTTCAGCCATGATTTTCGCCGCTGACCATATTCATATTGGCTATTCTTATGTTTCAGCATCAATCCCTCATTTCCGTGTTTAAGCGCACGCTGAAACAGGTGTTCGATGTCGTCATCACCGGAAATTTCGAACTGGACAGATGTGGGTAAATGAAATTCTTGAGCTAACTTCTCGAGCAAAGCTCGTCGTTCGGGCAGTTTCAAATCAAAAATAGGTTTTCCGTTGGTGAACAGAAGATCATAGGCAATGAATAAAACCGGGTATTTTTCAAGGACTTTTTTCCCGGGTTTTTTGATTCCCATCCGCTTTTGAAGCAGTTGAAACGGTAAAATCGTGTTATCTTTATAGACGCAAATTTCCCCGTCAAAAACTGTTGGCGGAAGTTGCCTCTTTTGGAAAAAGGAGATGATGTCCGGGAAGGATCGCGTAATATCATTCAGATCCCGCGAAAAGATTTCGATGTTATTTTTATCCACGTGAACCTGGGCGCGCATTCCGTCGAACTTCTCCTCCGCGATATATTCGCCGATGTTATCCACGGCGCGACTCTCAATTGGGGAGGCGAGCATAAATGAGAGAGGATGAAAAAGCTTAAACTGAGCTTTCTTTAACTGATTGTGCTTCGCAAGAATGGCCATTTTGCCAATGCTGCCCGTAATCATATGAGCATAGCGAACTTCCTCGCGATCTTGCTTAAACGCTTTAGCAATGGAGGAAACCACACTTCGCGTTTCAAAACCAATTCGCAACGAACCCTGTCCCAACATTCGAATAAAATATTTAATCTCCACGGGTGTCATTCGATGCCAGGCTTCCCAAAGAATTTTCTCCTTGTCGGCCCTGGAAGAAACAGCGTAAAGGCGGTCAAAAATCTCATCCACTTGTTCGAGAGATAAATTTTTGGGTTCGCGCTTTTCAATCGCTTCGGGGATGTTGTTCATCAACCGCTCGATTGTTTCGGAGCTACTTCCTGTGGCTGTTCGGCACGGTTTGAAAACGAGGTCGTAATCGATCTCACAAAATTTTGCTGCGGCCAATCCGCTGGTTCGGCTCCCGACCGATGCACGCTTTCCGCTGACCTCTTCAAATGCACCCTCGGCCGTAAATTGTGCAGCAAGATGCAGATCCCGATCTGTTTTCAACTGGCGAAGATACTCGGCAAAGATCCGAATCTTTGAATTCGTACTCCGGGTCTGCCGAATCGTCTGAATGACCTTGCAAAGCGTATAAAAGTTGAAATTTTCAGTGCTCATAGCATCGGGAAATCCTTCGTTCAATCACTCAACATGAACTTTATAAAGTCCGTTGTTTCCGTTTAGTTTTACGGGGTGATTGTAAATTTCACTTAAATTTTTTGAAGTTAGGATCTCTTTTTTTGATCCGTCAAACACCTTTTTGCCGTCTTTCAAAAGCACGATTCGTTCGATTTCTGGAATCACCTCTTCGATATGGTGTGTGACAAGAATCAGCGTTGTTCCACTTTGAACTACTTTTCGGATCTGATCCATGAATTTATGCCGGGCTACAAAATCGAGTGCAGTTGTGGGTTCATCAAGAATCAAAACTTCGGGTTCGGTAACTAATGCTCTCGAAATCAGAACCCGACGAACTTCTCCCGTCGACATCTCA
>CAYRDO010000052.1:9202-20768 GCA_964422985.1 uncultured Rhodohalobacter sp.
GAACATCCGAACCGGCGGAGCCCCTTCCTTATTTGCAATCGGGTAAATTTCCTGAGTAATCAGTTTAATGAACGTTGATTTCCCGGAACCGTTCGGTCCGATAATCGCTGTATTTTCATTCATCTCAATCGTTAGAGAAAGGTGATCCAGGATGTTGATTCCGCCACGTCTAACGGTCGCTTCACTCATCTCAAGAATGGGACGGTTGGTATGCTGTTCTTTTTTATTCATAGATGGATATTCTTACTCCTCATCGTTCATTTCAATATCAATATGCCCGGCGTTGATCTTTTCCTTTTCCAGATAATGCTGAACAACCTTCGGATTTGGAGTATGCGTGATGTAAACTTTCTTGGGACTGAGCTGTTTGCAAAAGGTTATAAGTTCAAAAAAATCAAGGTGATCGGAAAGAGCAATTAGTTTATCAACCGTGAGTTGGGTTCGCCTGGATTCGTTGGATGCCCATCCCGAACAATATGCAATTCGTTTTTTGGAAACATTGGAAGCAAATCCATTCGATAACGCCGAGGAGGGACAAATCAGGATATTTCCTTCACAAGTCTCACGATTGTACGCTTCATATTTTCCTAAATTGATGCCATTTTCATCATAAACGGGACACATTTTATGACCGGCGCCATGAATCATCACATTATGGTTGAGCGGGGCCACGAGATGCATAATCTCCTGTGCTTTCCCGAGATTGTATGCAAGAAATACGGGCGTATAATTTTCAGCAAGTGTATCGGACGCAAACGAACGAACCTCCTCGGCAAGTTCGTCATTTGTTTTCCATCGATAAATTGGCAAGCTGAATGTGGCTTCGGTGATCAGAATATCAACCTGATCGGGGGCTTCAAATCCTTCAGTAGCAGGGGAGGGAGGCGTTCGAAAATCTCCGGTGTAGAGGAGCGATTCCCTATCCGATTCCAAATAGATCATTGCTGATCCTAAAATGTGTCCCGCCGGATAAATTTTGGCCCGGAATCTGTCAGACTCAATCGTTTCTCCAAAATCAAGTGCATGACCTTCCCCGGTGAATCCCCGATGCCGCATCAAATCAATGGTAGCTTTTGAAGCGTACGCTTTCGAGGAGCGATTTCGCGGCATATGATCGGCATGGGCGTGACTGACGAACACGTATTCCGCATCCGGGTGGTGACCATCTACGGCCACCTTCAACTCAGTAAAATAAAGTCCTTGATATCCCGCTTTTTGAATTTTCATAATTGGTAAACCTTTGCGAAGCTTCGCGTGCTTAGCGGTTAAAAACAGTAAACCGTAAAGATCGCCAAAGTTCGCTAAGAAATTTCTAAGTAGAACTCGTTCGCTCTATCAAGACATAACACAGCAGAAACAGAATAATTCCGATAGAGAGCAGATTGGCCGCCACAAAACGAATTTTCTTCTCCAGCTCTTCGCTTTGTTCCTGAATTGCCTTAGAGGTTTGAGGCCACATTACCAAAAGTTGACCAAGCATAAAAACAATCAAAAGTGACCAAATCGAAAAAAACAGTTCCACCCATGAAAATGGAAAAAATGATAACACGAAACATGGGATTGTAAACAGAAGAAAATATTTTAAGACTTTTCGCCAGAGTGAGGGTGGTTTCTCTTCATCAGAAACAGTCAACAAAAACTCCTTGACGATTCCGGTTTTGATCAATAAATAAAGGCCGAAACTAACCAAGAGTGCGCCCAGGGCAATGTAATATGCCAAAAACCATTGTGTGGAAAAATGTTCCATTACAGAGGTTTGTTTTCTTCAGGAATCTCAAGCTCTTCCTCTTTTGGATATTTGATGGAAAAGATTACCGATATCGTGAGAGTGACTATAATCACACTTAGCGTGATCAAGGTCGGGATGTGAACAAAACTCTCAATCAACATCTTCACCCCGATAAAGACTAAAATAAATGCGAGTCCGTAATGCAGATAGTGAAAGAGACGCATGACACCGGAAAGCGCAAAATAGAGAGCACGGAGACCGAGAATAGCAAAAGCATTACAACTGTAAATCAAAAACGTATCGCGGGTGATGGCCATAATGGCGGGAATGGAATCGAGCGCAAAAACAACATCGGTCGTTTCAATCACAATGAGAACAACAAACATGGGTGTAGCAATAATTCGGCTCCCTCGTTTGATGAAGAAATCGGGCCCGTGAAAACTCTTAGTGATGGGGACAAACCGGCGGACCAATTTTAAAATTGGATTTCTTTCCGGGTGGATCTCTTTGTCTTTTTCGAGCCCGAGTTTAATACCTGTAAAGACGAGAAAAGCGCCGAAGATATAGATAATCCAATGGAACTGTTCAAGCAGTGCTACGCCTACCATAATGAAGAGTAATCGGAAAACCAGTGCGCCAAAAATTCCCCAGAAAAGGACTTTATGTTGATAAATGGAATCCACACCGAAGTAGGTGAAGATCAATAAGAAAACGAAGATGTTGTCAACGCTGAGGGATTTCTCGATCAGATAGCCTGTGAAGTAATCGAGAGAGGATTGCGCTCCCATAAAAAAGTATATGCCGATGCCGAAAATAACGGCCATGGTGATCCAAACCCCGGTCCAGATCAGGCTCTCTTTGATGGTGATTTCATGGGGTTTTCGATTGAAGACTTTCAGGTCTACAATCAGCATTGCCAGGATAAAAACATTAAATAAAATCCAGAGGGTAAGGCTGTGGTCCATTAATTCGTTAGGTGCTCAATTTCAAAAGAGAGAAAGGTACGGGATTTTGTCCTCAGGATTAAATTTATGTCGGGGCCTTTGGATGCCAAGTTTTTTTCTTGGCTGCCGAATTTGCGGTGTAGGTAAAGCTAGTTCGTGAATTAGACGTCGTTTGATTCGGCAGGTGAAAAAGACAATCGCCAGCCGAAAGCTACTCAATCAAAACACGCTTCTCAGTGGTCTTCAACGCTTTAGGAACGGAACTGCAGATCGAATCTTTGAAGGCCCCGATGATGGTTTGCTTGAGGTGTTTACGGCCAAAGATGAGGCGCAGTTTTCGGGATGGAACGGGGTCTTCAAACTCTTTGATAACGGCATTTGCGCAGTTGCTGTCAAACTCTTGTACGGCAGTCCATGGGAGAAGAGTCATGCCGAAATTTTGTTCCACAAGCCGCTTCAGTGTTTCAAGATTTCCGCTCTTAAATTCAATAGGTGAATGATTGTTTTTCTGTGTGTTTTCTTTGCACAGTTTAACTGCTTGATCACGGAAACAATGCCCTTCATTTAGTAACCAGATATTCGTTCGATCCAGGTCATCAACAGAAAGTTTTTCCTTTTCAACAAGAGGATGATTGTGGGACAGATATCCAAGAAACGGTTCTACAAATAAATCTTCGGTGTAAATAAAACTTTGATCCGTTGGCGTGGCAATGATGCCGGCATCCAATTGGTCGTTGCCAAGTTGTTCGATGACTTCCTGGGTCAGTAACTCTTCAAATACCAAATTTACTTGTGGGTATTTCTTCAGAAAAGATCGAAGAAAAAGCGGAACCAGATAAGGGGCAACAGTTGGGATGATTCCCACTTTGAATGTGCCTTTCAACTCATTTTCTTTGAAGTTGGCAATATCGGAAAGCTGCTTAGATTCTTTTAAAATTGTCTTAGCCTGCTCAATGATTTTCTCACCAATCTCTGTTGGAATGACCGGCGATTTGGATCGGTCAAAAATGGTGATGCCGAGCTCATCTTCCAGCTTGTGAATCTGCATACTGAGCGTGGGCTGGGTGACAAAGCTTTTTTCAGCGGCCGTAGCAAAGTGCCGGTATTTATCAACTGCTACAATGTAAGAGAGTTGTGTGAGTGTCATTGAATAAAATTTCCATCCGATAATTAACGAACCTATAGAATTATAAAAGTACGAAATTGAGGACAAAGATAAACGGTCAACTGTATCGGCTGCCAAGTCTGTCTTAAAGATTCATCGGATAAGTGTTTTGTTGGAGAATTCAAATAGTTGGCAAGTAACTCATCCGATGAATGAAAATCATTGTTGAGCGGGGAGATTCGCCAGCCCAAAACCAAATCTGCAGCCGAAGAAAGCGATCGGCAAGCGATGATGACTACCGCTTACTCCTCATGGTTTTGTTTAATATAAGCTGGCCGATCCAGCGTACTATTTTCAAGTTCAAGGCAATTACTGCATGCAGAGGGGCTATTTGGGCTAAAACCTTGAGGACAGGGATTTGGAATATAGGTTTCAAGATCAAATCTAACCAAGAATGATCGGGTGGTGTCAATAGCCGAAGCTTCAAAATAGCCAAAAGCTTCAGTCAGATCTCCATCTTCATTTTGAATATTCCCGGGAATCGTTGCAGGAGGAACATCAAAAATTGTTCCGGTTTGATTGATCGCATCATCCACGTTTTGCCAGTATTTGTATCGCCTTTCCGTCACAGATGAGAGAATCAGATTTACATAGTGACGAATGTAAAACTGTTCCGGAACGACATCTTTAATTCCCAATAATTGTCGTTCAATTGTTTCTGAACCGGACTCTCGCGTGGAGTAAAGAGAGATACTTTGAGGATTGATACTATCGGTTACATAACATGTCTTGGCCGGGGGAGCGAGCGGACTTGAGGGTTCGGTTTCTCTGAAAAGGTAGAGACTTTCAGTGTCCCATTTCAGAAAAAGCGGGTTTTCATGTTCAGGGATTTGGGTATTCGCATAAATGTAGACCCCTTCAGCTTCAACAACAGTTCCGCGTGTGGGTTGATGTTCATACATACCGGGCTCAAGAAAAATTTCGTCCTTTCCGGTGTGCATTGGGATGGTTTCCGGGATCGATGAGAATGTTCGCCCATCCCGCAGTTCAATTTCTATGTGATAGGTTCCGCCTCGCTCACCGCTTACAATATTTCCGGGTAAAATATATGTGCCAGCGGTCTCTGTTTCGATATAGCTTTCTTGCTGACCCTCGCCGTTAAATATTGTTACGGAGGCTCCGGATTCGGGGAGCGGCAATGTGTTCTCTGTTGTGGTCATTCCAAGCTGAAGCGTATAGGGGCCGGGATGATCATAAATTTTTCCGCTCACGACCAATTGTCCCTGCGATTTATCGGAATCGAACGAAATCTGATCAATACATCCGCCGAGAAATCCAGCCAGAAGGAATATCAACAAAAAAGGTATGTAGCTGAATCGGTTCACGAGATTAAAAACTTATGTTATAGGTGAAAGATGGTATGACCGATCCCAGCACGGATAATTTATATGCCTGAGGAACTGAACCCCGATCGGGCCGCTGATAAAAAACGGAAAACGCATTTTTTCTGCCCAACAAATTGTAAAGTGTAAAATTGGCAGTGGATTCAATTCTATCATTGGGATCGGGATCCCAAGCTTTCCAGATATTTTCTGCGATGGTAAACGAAATATCGAGACGAATGTAATCGGGAATTCGGTATTCGTTCCGATCGGAATAAACAGGAACAGTTGTTGATCCGTCAACGTAACTTGAACTCAAGGCAGTGATGGGGCGCCCGCTTCTCCAGGTGAATTGCATCGAAAATGCACTCTCTTCACCCAAATCCCGAATGGCCGTCAGATTTACTTGATGGGGCTGATCATAACTGGCCGGAAACCAATCGCCATTGTTGATTTGATTCCCTGTGTCTTGATTATCTGCCCTCACAAAAATTCGTCCATAGGTGTAAGAAAGCCATCCGGTCCACGTGCCTCGATTTTTTTTCGTGCTAAATTCTGCTCCGTAGGCCAAACCTTTTCCGGCAAGCAGTTCGGTTTCAATATTCGGATTCATAAACAACTCGGCAAAATTGTTGTACTCCACGATATCATCAATATCGCGATAATAGAGTTCGAGGGAGGTTTCCAGTTCGGGATTCTCAAAATTTCGATAATACCCGATAGAATAGTTGTGAGCTTTTTGCGGCGGAATATGTGTGGTACTCACCTGCCAGATATCCGCCGGCGTGGGCGACATTGTATTCGATAACTGATGAATATACTGCCGCGTTCGATTGTAACTGAGCTTGATTGAACTCTTATCATTGATAGAAAATCGTGATGAAAGTCTTGGTTCAAAGCCGCTGTACTTAATAATTTTTTCTCCCGAAGAATACTCTGTTGATTTGATGATACTATCCGTCGAGCGTGGTACACCCGGCTGATATTCATTCACAAGAGCGGGCCCCAACTGCTGATATGTAGTATGACGAATTCCCAGCGAAAGCAGAATAGATGAAGTGATGTCAATATCACTGCCGAGGTAGAACGACAGTTCCTGACCATCATCTTTGTCCACGCTGTCTGATCGTAGGCTTGAATCGTCATCATAAGCTTCGATGGTTTCATCATCACTGGAATAACGGGTCCACTCAGCGCCGGTCCGGAGAGAAACATTCTCAATACCCGTGTACAACAGATTTTCTTTCAGTTTTTTGTATCCGATTCCGTTCTGTAACAAGAAAGATTGTGGTCCGGAAGGAGCGAAGAATTCACTATTGTACCGGTTGATATCTGCCGTAAAATCGGAATACAAATTTTCTGAAAATGCGCTCGACCAGTTCAGGTCTGCCAATTGATTCGACCAGGAATACCCGAATTCATCCGAATATCGAAAGTAATCCCTGTTTCCATAGAGTGAAACAGCAAGAAGATTATTTTCATTAAAATCGTGAGTGATATTCAGGTATCCATCATAAAAATTAGCACTGCTTCCGTAGATGTCTGCATCAATTGGGAATCTGGCGAGCTCTCTGTTTTTACCGGCCAACGCAAACACAACACCCGAAGCTGCTCCGCGTGTTGACAGCAAATACGATGTTTTACCTTTCACAATTGGTCCTTCAATCGTGGCTCGAGCTGTATAAAGGCCAACTCCCCCATGAAATGAAAACTCTTCGGTTGAACCTCTTTTCATCGAAACATCCAAAACAGACGAAAGTCGTCCGCCAAACTGTTCGGGCATGTGGCCTTTGTACAGGGAAAACTCTTCGGTGGCATCCGGACTAAAAACAGAAAATAAGCCCAACACGTGAGATGGATTAAAAATTGGCGCGCCGTTCATCAACACAAGATTTTGATCCTCACTGCCGCCCCTTACATTAAATCCGGAGGCACCTTCGCCAACCGTTTGTACACCTGGCATTGAAGTCAACGAGTTTATAACATCAATTTCTCCCATCAAAACCGGAACTTCACTCAAATCTCTGATTGAAACCACTTCAATGCCAGTGACTGCCCCGCGCAATTGATCGGTTCGCCCGGCTCCTTCAACAATAATCTCTTCAAGTCCCAATTCGGATTTCTGCATCTGGATGTTCAACTCCCCATCTGAATGGACGACAATACTGAACTCTTGCGTTACCATCCCCAAAAATTGCACACGAATGGTAAATTGTCCTTTAGGAAGTTCTATTTCGTAGGTGCCTGTAGAATCAGTTGCTGTTCCACGTTGCAATTCTTCAACAAAAAATGTGGCGCCCTGTAAAGGCTCGCCGGTTTCTGCAGCTGTAATTTTACCGGTTAGAACTGCAAAAGGATCAGAGGATGGATCGTCAGAATTTCCAATGGTGTTTAGAGTATCTGGTTCCACTTGCGCATGCGCGAATGCGGTGAATGCCAGGCAAAGAAGTAAAAAAATTGAATACGTTTTCATCCACATAAATTTCAATACCGAAAGTGGAAAAAAGTCTGCGGAAATGCGAACTATTTTTTGGTTCTTAATGAGTGTTTTTGCAGGTTTTAACGAAATAATAAATAAATTTCATATTGTTCAATGGAGACAATAAGTAAACATTTGATTATCTCTGGACGAGTTCAAGGTGTAGGATTTAGATATTTTACTTACAGAACAGCCAAGGAGTTGAATATTAAAGGTTGGGTAAAAAATCTACAGGATGGAACCGTTGAAACCGTGTTTACAGGCTCTCCCGAAAATGTGTATAACATGAAAGAAAAATTAAAAGAAGGGCCGGCAAGGGCAAAGGTACAAAATATAGAAGAGGTTGAGCTGACTACAGATACTGATAGTTTTCACGATTTTTCCATCCGCCGATGAGACTCTTTGTTTCTATCGATTTTCCCGAAAGTATTCTGAAAGAAATTCATACCTGGATTCCGGACCAAAAAGGCTGGAAAAAATCCTCTCTTCACCAGATGCATCTCACATTAGTGTTCCTGGGAAATTGTACCGAGAGGGAAAAAGATGAAATCGATGGAAGGTTATCGCAGGTAGAATTCGAACCTTTTGAGATCATTATTGAGGGTTTAGGTGCTTTCCCGAATAAATCATCGCCCCGAATCATTTGGGCGGGGGTCCGGGAAAACAAAACGTTACAGCAATTACAGCAGAGAATTTATGATAAGCTGGAAAATTATATCAAGTCAAAAAACACGGATACCTACATACCGCACATTACACTGGCCCGAAAAAAATCGCGAAAAGGAATCAATCATATCGTAAAACAGAATCTGGAAAAAGGGACTGGAGAATTTGATATTAAAGTCGAGTCGTTTCAACTCAAAAGAAGTATTTTAAAACAAACCGGAAGCGAGCATGAAATTCTAAAATCCTACAGGGCAACCTAAATGGACGGAAACGGAGTAAGCTACATGTCGATCATTTTTTTGATTGTTGGAGTATACCTCTTGTTGCTGCTATTTATGTACCTGTTCCAAAGCAAGCTGATTTTTTTGCCCTCATCTGATTTCGTCATTACTCCCCAAAAAGCCGGACTGCAGGCAGAAGATGTGTGGATAGAAACCGAAGATGATGAACGACTTCACGGCTGGTTTTTTCCGAATGATACATCTGAATACCTTGTGGTTCTTTCTCATGGAAATGCCGGCAACATCAGCAACAGAATTGATATTGCTAAGTTTTTGAATGAACAGGGATTGGCGGTTTTGATTTATGATTACAGGGGGTACGGACAAAGTTCCGGTCGGCCTGATGAAAAAGGCTTGTACCTGGATATTGAAGCGGTTGTTGGCTATCTCAAGTCTGAAAAAGGGTATTCAGAAGAGAGCATGATCATGTATGGCCGGTCTATGGGAGGGGCAGTCGCCGCGTATGCTGCTACAAAATTTAATATCAGCGGGCTCGTCATCGATTCCTCTTTTAAGAATCTCAAAGCAATGGTAAGCGAGCTCTATCCGTTTGTGCCCGTTGTGTTAGCCAAATACGAATTTCCGAACGAGCGGTACCTTCGGAAAATTAAAGGAATTCCGGTGATGATAATGCATAGCCCCAATGATACGTTGGTTGATATTTCTCACGGAAAATATCTGTATCAAATTGTAGCTGAACCTAAAAAGTTTGTTGAGCTCCGAGGCAGTCATAACGATAGTTTTCATGCCTCCGTGGATATTCACAACAAATATTGGAGGGAGTTTTTGGTGATGATTGATGAGCAGAAAACATCAAAAGCTGATCAAAAAAAATAAGCTTTCGGGTATTTATCGGATGTGTGAATGCAAGAATGAACTATTTTATAATTGGTATACTCATCCGATGAATACTCAGACACAATTCCAAAAATTGTCAGATTTTCATTCTTCTTTTCGCCGTTCGCTTAGTATATTTTGAGGCAGAAAGAGCTACTCCATCGCAGACCTTAAGAGATCCGTTTTATGTACCTGATTTTTGATACCGAGACAACCGGCCTTCCCGATAATTATTCAGCCCCGCTGACCGATTTCGACAACTGGCCGCGTTGTGTTCAGCTTGCCTGGCAGGTTCATGACGAAACCGGAAAATTGATCTCAAAAGGGAACTATATCGTTAAGCCCGATGGGTTTACGATTCCTTTCAACTCCGAAAAAATTCACGGAATTTCTACAGAAAGAGCACATGAAGAGGGAATTCCGCTCGAAGATGTGATGGACGCTTTTGACAAGGATGTCGAAAAAAGTACGTTTATCATTGGGCATAATCTGGAGTTCGATCTCAACATTATGGGATCGGAATATTTGCGGGAGGAACGGGAAAACCCACTCACGGAAAAAATCCATATCGATACCAAGGATGACGCCACAGAATATTGCGCCATTCCCGGCGGACGAGGTCGTTATAAATGGCCGACTCTTTCTGAATTACATGACAAACTTTTTGATGTAGGATTTGAGGAAGCTCATAACGCAGCGGCCGATGTGGATGCAACAGCAAGAGCTTTTCTTGAGCTGGTTCGAATCGGTGTGATTCAGCCAACATTCCCAACCACATCCGGTGAAATTCCGAGGAATCCGGCGAAGTTGATTGATCCGGATCATTACATGCCGAAAGTTGAAGATTTGAGAAAACGTGGTGTGACCGGCGAGGAAGATGACACTTCATCCGTTATCGATCTGCCTCAGGATCAAGTTGGACCACAGGTAAAATCGGCATTCGTTCATCTTCACAATCACTCCAAATATTCGGTCTTGCATGCGGCGTCCGGAGTGAAAGATCTGGTCAAAAAAGCCAAAGAAGACGGAATGCCGGCTGTGGCCCTCACAGACCTCGGAAATATGTACGGCGTATTCCATTTCGTGAAAGCTGCGAAAGCTGCGGGAATCAAACCAATAATTGGTTTAGAGGCATACTTTGTTGAAGATCGCCACGAAAAGAAATTTACCCGAGATCGAAAGGATAAGCGTTTCAGACAGGTATTTTTGGCGAAAAACCGGGAGGGATATGAGAACCTTGCAGAAATGTGTTCGCTTGGGTTCATTGAAGGATATTATTACAAGTTTCCGCGAATTGACCGTGAATTAGTCAAGAAATACAGAAAAGGACTGATCGCAACCACAGGTGGAATTGGCGGCGAAGTTCCGGACTTGATTTTAAATCGCGGGGAAGAAGTCGCTGAAGAAGCGCTCAAATGGTGGCACGATCTGTTTGGCGATGATCTGTACATCGAATTGATGCGCCACGGTCTTGAAGAGGAAGAACGTGTAAACAGCATCTTGTTAGAGTTTGCCGAGAAGTACGACATCAAAGTGATCGCCTCCAACAATACGTTTTATATGGAGGAGGATGATGCGAAGGCACACGACGCATTGCTCTGTATTGACAATAATGAGCTGATTTCTACCCCGATCGGAAAAGGGAGAGAGAAACGATATGGCTTCCCGAATGATGAGTTTTATTTCAAGACTCAGGATGAGATGAAGAAGTTGTTCGCGGATGTTCCTGAGGCCATTTCAAACACAGTGGAAGTTGCCGACAAGATCGAGATGATTGATCTTGATCGTGAAGTGATCCTCCCGCACTTCTCCCTGCCGGACTCGTTCGAAACGGAAGATGATTATCTCCGCCATTTGACAATTGAGGGTGCCAAAGAGCGATATGAGAAGTTGGACGATGAAGTGATGGCCCGAATTAATCTCGAACTGGAGATTATCGGCGAGATGGGTTTTGCGGGTTACTTTTTGATTGTACAAGATTTTATTGCCGCCGCAAAAGAGATGGGCGTTTACGTGGGACCGGGACGTGGTTCTGCTGCCGGTTCTGTCGTGGCTTTTTGCACGGGAATCACCAATATCGATCCGCTTGAGTACGATCTTCTCTTTGAGCGATTTCTGAATCCCGAGCGTGTATCGATGCCTG
>CAYRDO010000053.1:0-20733 GCA_964422985.1 uncultured Rhodohalobacter sp.
CGATCGCTGAGCAAATGAATACATCAAAGCTGTTGAGATATTTCGGGGACCCGACCAAAGACAGATACGTTTTGTGTTGGTTGTATTCATATTTTTTTTAACTGCCATTGAGAAACAAATCCCCCCTTCGAAGGGGAAAGTGAGCAGGAAGAGTTGTCCTGTCAACTCTGGGGGTTGACACCCCACCTGCCTAAAGGCAGACTCCCCTCAAGGGGAGATTAATCTTTTGCCTTCTTTACTTCCTCTGCAATTAAATCCTCGTATTTGTTTTGCAGATCTTTTGTCAACTTACCCGTTTTTCCTGAACCGATTACTCGTCCGTCCACTTCAGTGACTGGTGTGAGTCCGCCAAACGTGCCTGTGACAAATGCTTCATCAGCTCCGTACACATCAAACAGAGAGAAATTTTTCTGGCGACACGGAATTCCATGATCCTTACAAACCCGAATCACGTTATGCCGAGTAATTCCATTCATGCAATATTGGCCGGTAGATGTCCACACTTCCCCGTTTTTAATCATGAAAAAATTGGTGGCATTACAGGTAGACACAAACCCGTTGATATCCAACATGAGCGCTTCATCCGCTCCCGCTTCTAACGCCTGGATAAGTGCCTGAACTTCATGAAGCTTACTGTGGCAGTTTAACCGGGGATCTAAATAATCAGGCGAACCTCTTCGGATTGTGCTTGTAAAGAGTGTCACTCCTTTATCTTTTGATTCCGGAGAAGCTTTTTTGTGTTCAGCAATAATCACCAAGTTGGGTCCAGAAATTGTCAGTCTTGGATCTTGAGACGGTGTTTTTTTGATTCCGCGAGTTAGCATAAAACGAACATGAACATTATCTTCCATCTCGTTGGCTTCCAGTGTTTTCCAGATTTCATCAGTTAATTCTTTTTTTGAAAACGGAAGGTTCATTCCCACCGTTTTTGCGGCTGTCCAAAGACGCTCAAGATGGAGATCAAGAAACACGAGCACACCTTTATGTAGTCGGCAGGCTTCCCAAATGCCATCACCAACTAAGTAGCCACTGTCGAATACTGAAATTTTTGCTTCGTTTCGCGGTAATAGTTCTCCGTTTATATAGATCAGAATATCTTCATTTCTAGGATCTTCAAGAGCATTATGGGTGCCGTGTGTCATACAATTTCTTCCAACAGTTTATAGTCAGGTTAATTTTTTTTGGAAGATACGTAAATGGTTTACAGAATTCTTGTGGGAATCAACTCAAAAGAGAATTCCAAAACGCTATTAATACAATAATGCAATAGATGATGAAAGCAATAAACCCGGCTATGTTCCATTTCCATTGGGTTGATTTGAAGTGTTCAATGCTGTTCCAATCATTATTTTTCCAGGACATTTCATTTCCTTTATATCCCAAAAAAATCATAACCGGAATATTGATGATGGGAATGAAGGCGAGTAATGCAACATAGGTTTTATTAAAAATTCCCCAAATTCCATTCAGAAAAAATGCCCCCCAGTTCCAGCCTTTGATGTCCTCGGGTGGATTATGATCAACGGTTGCTCTGTAACTGTTTTCCATGATGAGGCTCTTTTGAATGTTGTACCTAGAATTTTTATACGCTAAACGATACTAAATCAAGATCTTAAAGTAAATACTCGATCAGTATTTTGAACCTGGTAGGGTCTGATAATAAGATTATGATTTTTGTACAGTGTCCGGTTGTATCAAATCATACCCAAATTCTGTCAATGTATCACCCGCAAGCCTATTGTATTCCCTGATTTGGTCTGACGTAAGCTGAGCTATCTGTTTTTTATTGATTTCTAAATCGATAAGATCCCCCATGTTCTCTCGGCTAAACCAATATTTACGATTCACCTCGCCATATTTAGTTGCCTGAGTTTTATCGTCACTGACAATTATTTTTGATTTCAGGCGAAGCTTTTCAAGCTGTAAGGGCTCTGTTTCCGTAAAGCGATAAAGCTTTTCAGAAACTTCAAAAGGGTTTTCAATGAATTGTTCAAATTTTACAAATAAAGTTTTGGGATGTTTTTGGGCGATAGATTTCATCAAAAATCCGATCTCTTTATAAAGAGTAGCAGTCTCTTGAAGGTTTATACCTCTTCTAAGATGTCCGTTGGCTACTGCATAACCATTTCTGGTCAACATAATAATATACATCTCGGGATAGATCTCCAGCAAAAGATCTGTGAAATGGATATCCCAATCGACTGATTTAAGACAGAGAGCAGCACCCTTCACCTCTTGTCGGCTATAAATATCGGTTTCATTTTTAAACTGATTATCTCTTCTCCACAGGGTTTCCATTTTATACCTGTGTAACTGGTAATCGATAATAAAATGACTAAAAGAAGTATGTAAAATCCCAAGTTTATTGGCGAGAGAAATATATCTGCTAAACTTCAGATACTTAGTCTTTTTAAAGATGGAGCCCAGTTCGTTTCGGGTTGAACAAATTTTTGGATGAGATTGCAGGATATTCCAAAGTATATTTGTACCGCCCCGGCTGTAACCACAAATTAGTATTACTTTTTTGTTAAACATTAAAACTTCTCCATTGACGCCAATATGAATAGAGTTGAAATACTTCTATTCTGAAGACACAGTTTCATCTTGTGATTTACTAAATAACACGATCGCTTCAAGGACTATCCACAGTGCAGAGGACAATATAATTGCTCCGAAAATAAATAGTAGAAAATTACTCTCTGAATTTCCATAACCGGACCACTCAAAAAAGACCTGTTGTACCATGGCCCAAAGAGTCATGAACAGTAAAAACACCAATGGAACGAGGGTATAGATGTAGTTTCTGCCTTTTCGTTTCAACCAAATAGTGACGATCAGTAAACTAATTGCGGCAAGCAACTGATTAGACGTACCAAAAAGCGGCCAGAGCAAGTATCCACCTGATCCGATGCCTCTTGGCCCTTCCGGAATTAGAACCAATGCAGCGCTGGTTCCAACAGCAATTAACGTGGATACATGCATGTTAGTAAGGGGTTGTACATTGTATTCCTCTCCCAGTTCGTTAATAATGTATCTCATCAATCGAACAGATGTATCAAGCGTTGTAGCTGCAAAACTAATTACTATAACCGCAATGATTGTTTGTGCAGCTTGAAGTGGAATGTAAAGTGCTGTTGCCAGTTGAGCCGCTCCCTGCACAAAGATATTGAGTCCTGATGATCCCGCACTGGCAAACGAGTGATAGGTATCCAAGAATTCACCCGTCGTGTTGAAATAGGTGACCACGGCTACAATAGTAATCAACGCAAGTGTGCCCTCCCCAACGGCTCCCAGATACCCGATAAAACGCGCATCCGTCTCTTTATCAAGCTGTTTGGCTGTGGTTCCAGAAGATACCAATCCGTGGAAGCCCGATATCGCTCCGCAGGCAATGGTTATGAATAAAAGTGGAAACCAGCCTACATCACCGGCTTCTTGATTTGTGGCCGGAGCGGTGATCTCAGGACTTGCAATAAATAATCCCAAGTATAGAATTACCAGACCTATAAGAAGTTGATGTGAATTAATAAAGTCTCTGGGCTGCAATAATTTCCAAACAGGTAGTGTTGATGCTATATACACATAAACCATCAGGACAATAATCCAAAGAAGAAAGGACATCTCTACCCCATTTAGTCCGAAAAGAACTGTGCTCTCTTCACCACCGAAGTATCGAACAAAATCGATCTGCAGTATCGGAACATAGCTCGCAATAACCGCTGCGAAATACATCACAACCAAAACAATGATGGAAGGAATTAACATGCTTCCGGTTTTCTTGTAGGACCGATACCCAATCCAGACGGCAAGTGGAATTTGGATGAAAATGGATAGCACACTTGCGGGGAAACTGATGAAGAGATTGGAAATCACCCAGGCAAAAACAGCGTTTACCATCAACACAAGAATCAGAATGATGAACAGAAAAAGAAGCTTAGCCCTGCGCCCGATGATTTTATCAGCAATAATTCCGATCGACTGACCTTTGTTTCGAACCGATAGAACCATCACTCCAAAATCATGAACACCGGCAGCGAAGATGGTTCCTACAACTACCCAAAGCATTGCCGGAAGCCACCCCCAATACACGGCGATTGCAGGTCCCACAATGGGTGCAGCACCCGCAATGGAGGTAAAATGATGTCCCCAAAGGATATATTTATTTGTGGGGACGTAATCTACGCCGTCTTCCAGGCTGTGGGCAGGAGTTACAAAATTGGAATCGAGTTTGTAGATTTTTTCCGCGAGAAATTTCGAGTAGTATCGATATCCTACGAAAAAAAAGACCAACGAAATTATTGCTACAAGACTTCCAGACATAAGCTAATCAATTACTTATTAAGACAGCTTAATATCGAACATGGAGTGTAAAATGTCGAATTTTATCCAATTTTCGACAAAAGATTCGTTTTATTCATTCGAGGTTTTTTTAATGTCTGCTGTCGAGGTTCAGTCGATAATCTACTTCCCCACTACCTGAACCACCACATGCCGCTTCCGGGATTGATTGTCATGATCAAGCACAACAATCTGTTGCCAGGTTCCGAGTATGCACTTGCCATCACGAATAGGAACGGTGATTCCCGGTCCCATGAATGTCGCGCGAATATGCGAGAAGCCGTTATCATCACCCCAGGTCTCTGAATGGTGAGATTTCATGTTTTGTGATGCAAAATCCTCCAGCTTTTCTTTGATGTCCTTTACCAATGCCGGTTCGAACTCCATTGTTGAGATGGAAGCCGTTGAGCCAACCGCAAAAATATGACAAAATCCGTCACTGAATCCGGTCTCGCTTACGATTGAATCGACCTTTTGAGTTAGATTATGAATATCTGAAAATCCTTTTGTATTGAGATGAATGTCTTTTGTAATGATGTCCATAAATCAGTTATAAATAATTATAGTTGCTGATAATCATCCGTTAAATTAAGTTCTCTAATAGATTTAACAAATGAATAACTGACAAGGGATATTGAACAGCTTCATATCAAATTTCCCTGTCTAGCTTGAGAGAAATGGGTAGTTCTTTTCGCATTGACTACCAATTAACCGCTGCACTAAGAAATATTAAGATGGGAAAAAGCAGCAGCGACAAGTACAACTAATAAAAACACATAAAAACAGATACGCCATGAGAACCTTTCTTTTAAAATACCTTCTAATAGTTATATCAAGCTTTTCTTTAGTATTTATTATGAACTGTGAAGGCCCTGAAGGACCAACTGGACCGGCCGGACCACAGGGTGAACAAGGACCACAAGGCCCTGAAGGACCACAGGGACCCGAGGGAACTGCTAATGTTATCTATTCTGAATGGATTGCTTTAAACGATTTATCAGCTCCAGCCGATACTAGCCTTCTCGGGCGCAATTATACAAGGTATCATATACCGGCTGATGAACTAAACCAGGATATCATTGATAATGGAGCTGTACTAGTTTACTACCAACTACTAGGTATGATAACTCCACTGCCATATACATTAGCCGGGCTAAGTGGTGCTGAAGATCTTTTGATTACTTATGCTCCTTTTACACCTGGTCGGATAACAATTTTGAGTCAATTATTAAATAATACGACTACTACACTAAATTCGGATACCGAATTTAGGTATATCTTGATCCCGGGTGGAACTGCAGCGAAAGCTAACCAACCTGATTTTTCAAATTATGATGAGGTGGTATCCTATTACGGGATAAAACCATAAATAGTAGTCTTTTAATCCTGTGGTTTACCGTCGCCACAGGATTTTTTAACCATTCGCCATAATTCCGCCATCAATTGTAAATGCACTTCCTGTAATCCATGATGACTCGTCACTTGCCAGGAAGAGGGCGAGCTGAGCAATGTCTTTCGGCTTTCCTAAGCGTTTCATCAAGGTGGATTTTTCGGAATCGGACACGGCGGATTCCGGATTTGGAAACGCAATGGCAGAGTCATGCAGAAGCGGAGTATCTACTGGTCCCGGGCAGATGGAATTGATTCTGATTTCAGGTCCGTAATCAACGGCTGCTTGTTTAGCAAGTGCTAAAACTCCTGCTTTGGACGCACAATAGGCGGCATGATTAGGAAATGATTTATATGCAGCTATTGAAGCATTGATTACAACAACTCCCTTGCCTGATTTCTTCATTTCAGGAATCGCATACTTTAAGAGGAAATAGACCGAATCGAGATTGGTTTGAAAGGTTCGATACCACTTTTCTGTCTCGAGTTCTGTGATTTTTCCCAAACCAAGAACCCCGGCGTTTGTTACTACGCCATTCAGCTTTCCAAATGATTGAATGGCTGTTTCAACTAATGTTTGGTTGATTTTTTCCTCGCCAACATCTCCGGCTATAAATACTGCTTCTGCATCCCTGGATTTTACCTCATCAAGAACTGCTTCTCCCCTTTCTTGATTTCTGCCATTCAAAATCAAAGAGGCTCCTTCTTCTGCAAATTTCAGAGCAATTCCTTTACCCATTCCACTTGTAGCTCCGGTGATGATGAAGACTTTGTTATTGAGTTTCATAATGTACGTAGTGAGTATTTTTGAGCTGTTTTGCCTCGAAAGCAGAAAAACACTAAATAGTTATAAAGTAGTTTTTGTAATACTGATACTTTTGTGTTTTCGAGTTTTTGTGGCCTTATTTCTTAAATATTCCACCAGTATGTGAATTTAAACAGCAGTGCCCGGTTTTTTACATCAAACGATCCGGGGATGTAGTTGTCCGTATACACTATAAACAGATCCGATGCTGGCTGGAAACGCCATTGTAATCGGGTGTTGATGTTCACATTATCGAACTGTTCATTGTATTGCGTAAAACTGGTTAGGTAGAGATTCTTTGTAAATGTGATGTCCAACCGCGTGCCAATCAACCAAAAATCAAAATTTCCCCAGGGTTGTGGAAGATCCAGATCATTATAGCTTGTACTCAGGGAAATATTCACATACG
Organism: uncultured Rhodohalobacter sp.; assembly: GCA_964422985.1. Classification (GTDB taxonomy): domain Bacteria; phylum Bacteroidota; class Rhodothermia; order Balneolales; family Balneolaceae; genus Rhodohalobacter. Next base: position 6,942 of record CAYRDO010000053.1, read on the forward strand.
GTTGAAACCGATATCCAAGTTCGGTGGCAAGAGTGAGAAGATCTCCATCCGCATAGAAGCTGCCATTTTCAAAAGATAAATTGTAGGTGAACGACCGTTGAGCATTTGAAGTAAATTCCGCACCATATCGAAAAGCGTCATGTTCTGTTCCGGGTTCAAGGAAATATCCCTTTACATTTGTAGGGTCGAACGGTTCCTGGAGTTCTACAAAGTAATTGCTTACAAATGCACTCAGTTCACTACCACTTCTGAAGTTTAACAAGTACGAGAAGCGATTTTCATAATCATTTAAATCAATCGATTCATCAAAGTAAACGGAAGATCTGACGGATGGACCATGGCTTAATATTCTTCCGCCATCTGAAGGATAAAAAAGATATCGCAGGCTGGGATTCCATCGTAAATAACCTCTTCTGGGGACATAACCAACTCGCGCTGAATAATCACGCCCGACATATTCCTGAGCCCATTCAGCTCGCCAATTTCCATCAGAATAGAGCAAACTTGCAGCATGACTGATGCTGCGGTCATCATCACCCGGTGAGAATGATTTGAGCATCATAAACTTCCCGGTCCACAAATTGTTGGATGTAGCCAGATTGTACTCAACCCCAACATTCCGATCATACTCGGGTGCTGTAAATTCGGTGTTGCTCTCACCAAATAGTTCGCCGGTAGATTCCATGTTCACAAACAGAAATCCGATGTTTGAACGTGAGGAAACTCGTCGTTTTAAAGAAATCACCGAGAAATTCTGGGATGGTTTATGAATATTATCGACCGATCCGGTTTGCATATTCATTACACCCAGTCGCCAATTGCGATTAAGCTGTCCACTGAGGCGTCCGCCAGCATGAATGGGCGCATCCAGGCCAATTCTTCTTGAGAAAAACGGACGTATATTTTCATTCCCGTAACTGGCAAAAAGATCTTCATTTTCGAGGAAAAATTGCCGCTTTTCGGGAAAGAAGAGTTCGTACCGTTCCAGATCTACAATCTGTTCATCCACTTCAACCTGTGAGAAGTCCGGGTTCACTGTGAGATCCAAGGTCATCGATGAACTTAATCCAACCTTTGCATTCAGTCCCGCATCCCGTTCATAAGACCTCGAATCTTCTGCTTGAAAATCATGATTGATACCTCCCAAGACATGCGGAATAATCGAGATATTTGATCCGGCCGGCGGTGGCGGTTTATCCCAAACTAGTACACCTGTGTAAGCAAGAGAAACGGACGGAAATTGACGAGGAACCGGAGCCCAGCTCGATTTTTCAAATTCCGTCAAATCATACCGGCTGAAATTGATTCCCCATTCCGTAATTTCCTCATCATACCGAATGGATTTAAAAGGAATAGCTGCTTCAAAAACCCACTTATTTTCGTAGTTGGCAACAGTAGAAATCCATTTGTTATCCCAACTCAGATTCATGCTTCCGCCGTTGTACATCATTCCGTCCCATTCTGCTCCGGCTGCATTGGCACCAAACGAAAATCCGTTCGTTTTATCATCAAAGGTGTCCATGGCCAATAGGAAATTATCATTGGTCGGAAAGAAAAAATCGCGGCGAAGAGATTCCACTACATTTTCAGCGCCAGGCTCCGTCCGAAAGTTTTCAACCAACAAGTAGAGATGTTCATCGTCATACGTCATGCGAACATCAGTGCGAAGTTCGGCATAACTGGTGTCCATCGGGGTGATCATGAAGAAATCAGATGCAATCTCGGCATCTTTCCAAGCCTGTTCGTCAATGACTCCGTCGATCTGAATCTCAGACGATGCTTCTTTGATATGCAGTCGATAGTCATCATTAATTTTTTGTCCAAAAAGTGAACCGTTCCAAATAAATAGTATCAGAAATGCTGTAGAAAGTGTTTTTATTTTATGCACGGGGTAGACGCTAATGAATAACTCTAAGCTAAAGTAGATTTATATAATGTATCCTTCTGCACTATTGGAATCCAATCAGTTTTACCATTTTTAGCATCCATCAGTAATTTAAATAGATGTGCCACAATACTTTTTCCATCCCCTCTTTCACAACGGATGAGGAGGTGACGTAGTGATTATTCATAAAGCTAAAGATCAATTTTCGACCGCTTTCTGTAACAATGAAACCCGATAGACAATGGTTATTCATGAGCGTGCCTGTCTTGGCAAAAACGTACGGTTCTGCTCCCTGCCTGTGAGCATACCAGCTCTCGATTGTTCCTGATTCCCCGCCAGCCGGAAATAGCCCAAACATCTGTTCATCGCTTTCAAATTCATTATCAATTTTCTGTAGCAATCGGACGATGGAACGTGGAGTAAACATATTATATCGCGAAAGCCCGGAACCATCCGCCCATTGAGGTTCATCCGGCAGATCATTCAAATAATTTTCTGTGATATAGTTAAGAACATGTTCGGTGTTTAGAGATTCACCAAGTTCTGAAGCGATCATTAAAATCAGTTGTTCAGCGATGAAATTGTCACTGGGTTGTAGCATTCGTTTGTATGCGGTATCAGAAGGTATACTGTATAAAACTTCTGTATCGGATGGCTTTTCCATTTCAATATATTCAACCGGTTTGCCAAGAGTATCCGCCAGCATTTCTGTAATCAATTCCGGTGTGTAATGAAACGGTCGTTGAATTTTGTATATCGTGGTATCTGCCTGCGGATAATACTCAAACTGATTCCCGGTACGTTCCCGACTCAGTTCCATGCGATCACGATTTTTTTGTTGCTCAATCCGATTCTGAAAGACTTTAGGGTTGATTTGATACTCACCGTCAACCATTTTGATTCGATTGATTTCGATCTCTTCAACCGTAAATTCCGCCATATTTCCATACATCGGGAAAGGAGTTTTTTCTGCTGAGTAATAGGAGTTGTAATCATCCCATGACCATCCGGCACCGAGAGGTTCACTATCAAAATGAGAATCAGAATAATAGAGATTTTCGGGGCTGTCATTCAGAAAATTATACACAGTATCAGAACCATAATTCCGATGTAAAAATGAGGGATCGCCTGTCCCCCAGAAGATAATTGAATCACCACGAGTGGTATATTCGAGTGCCCGAAGCTTATCCGGCAGTGTTTTCAATCCCGCATAAAACGTAAACAGTTTGGTATTGGATGCCGGTGTGAAATATTTGCTGCCATTCAAAGTATAAATTGTGGAGTCGTTTTCGGGGTCATAAAGAACAAAAACCGTGACATTCGAATTGAAGACTTTAGATGTATCCACCATCATTTCAAGCGGAGGGATTCTCTCCTCTTCATCCCCACGGACCGGTTCAGTAAGTTCTTTAGTGGATTTACAACTTATCATCACAGATAAAGCCAATAAAAATGATATCAACAATAAAGAGCGGGTGGAATTCATGAAGTAGTTAATCTTTAGAATTATATAACTTGACGGCTCATTAATTTTTGTTAGAGATAAGGAATTAGAGTTAATATTAAAACTTTTCTTTGTTCATAGATTGGCAACTATAATATGAACTTTTTGATGAGTTATTTTGATTTAGTAAATCATGAGGAAACAAGCAGCAATTTTTTTTGTTTATTTATTTAATATTAAATAATAGATCATTAAACCTATGGCTAAGAAAACAATTGTAGTATTTGGAGCAACCGGTGCACAAGGTGGCGGACTCGTTCACTCTATTCTTGATGATCCGGATAGCGAATTTTCAGCACGAGCTATAACGAGAGATCCAAGTTCGGACAGCGCAAAAGCACTCGCTGAAAAAGGAGCCGAAGTAGTGAAAGCGGATATCAATAATTATGATGAAGTTAAGAAAGCTCTTGAGGGTGCTTATGGGGCTTATTTTGTTACATTTTTCTGGGAGCATTTTTCACCGGAAAAAGAGAAAAAAAATGCTCAAAATTTTGCAAAAGCTGCAAGTGAAGTTGGATTGAAGCACGCTATTTGGTCCACGCTTGAGGATACAAGAAAATGGGTGCCTTTGGATGATGACCGAATGCCGACACTTCAAGGCAAATACAAAGTTCCGCATTTTGACGCAAAAGCTGAGGCAAACGAATTCTTTATTAAAAACCAGGTTCCCACAACTTTTTTCCATGTGTCGTTTTATTGGGAAAATATGATTCATTTTGGTCAGGGACCGCAAAGAGGAGATGATGGAAAATTGCGATTGTCTTTGCCTATTGGTGATAAAAAAATGGCAGGTATTGCCGCAGAAGATATCGGTAAATGCGCATATGGAATCTTCAAACAAGGCAAAAAGCTGATCGGAAAAACCATTGGTGTTGCCGGCGATCAGCTTACGGGAGATGAAATGGCACACGCTCTTACAGAAGCTCTTGGAGAGGAAGTGATCTACAATGAAATAGAACCCGCCCAGTACAGAAGCTTTGATTTTCCGGGAGCAGATGATATGGGAAATATGTACCAATTTTACCGCGACTTCGACGAAGTCTGCAACTCAAGCCGGGATGTAAGTCGATCGAAAGAGCTCAACCCAGAATTGAAAAATTTTGAGGAGTGGTTAGAGCAGTATGGTAGTCAAATTCCAATAGATTAACTTTTATTATGGGAGCTTGGTGAAACATTCATCAGCTCCCTTTTTTAAACAAATATTTTTCGATGGTATAGTTTTTTTAATTTTTTCTCTCTAAAATTGGTTTAACCCTTTACAAATCAGGCATTTCAAAAAGGGGAAATAAAATTATATGAATCGGAGGGAATCTATACTAATGAAAACTTCTAATAATGATCTCTGCACTATCTTTTCAAAGTTAAAACTTCTTGTACCTACCTCGGTTTTGTTAGTCATATTTGTGTTTTCGCCAGTTTTACATGGAATAGCACAAAGCAATCATGAATCTTCAAAAGTGGATAATACAGCCACTATGAAGATTATTGATGAAACTAGATTAACCAACCGTGAGCTGGCTGATGAACTGACCCAAATCTATGAAAGCACCAAACGTTTCCAGGATATTGAAGTGGCTCTTGCTGAAGGATATATTCAGGATCCTATGAATATTTGCGAAACAGCTCCTATGATGGGGCAACCCGCATTTTTAGGCGCTATGGGAGTCCATTATTTTCGACCCGACATGCTTGGAATTACCGAAACTGAACCCCGTATAAATGGAGTGGGATTGCATACCGATTTCAGGAATCCGTCAGTTCTAATTTATGAACCACAGGAAGATGGATCTATGCAATTGGTAGCTATCGAAAACCTGGTGTTCCAAAAAGCATGGCACGAATCATCACCCGACAAGAAACCTGAGTTTATGGGACACGAGTATTTTTCTATGGTGGATAATCCGATGACTGAACCCGATGAGTCACATATGTTTGAACCTCATTACGATCTCCATATGTATCTGTACAAGGAGAATCCAACCGGATTATTTTCACCATTTAATCCTGCTGTTAGTTGTAATAATCACATTACAACTATGAAAATGCACTAGTATTCAAACTGTCATTTTATCCAAAACCCGCATTTATCTTTTATGATGTATGCGGGTTTTTTTATGAATCAGCCAATTGTTTGATATCTCTGACTTCCAGTACCTGTTTATCATAACCTTTTTGAACGGATTTTATCATTGCCAACCCTACCTGTTTTAAGGTACAAACACCTCTCGGATATACGACTTTTACAACATAATACAACCACTCAACATATTTATAGAATGAAGGAAGATTTTGCTGCCCCGCTGTTGATTTCATAAAAGCCGGCCGAAAATTATAAACAGCTTTAAAAGGTAATTTAGCTAAATCGTTTTCTGTTTTTCCTTTTACACGCGCCCACATTAATCTTCCCTGTTCGGTACTATCGGTACCTGCGCCTGTCACATATACAAATGTCATTTCTGGATTTTGGTTTGACAGAACTTTGGCAAAATGCAGGGTCATATCATACGTAATCCGCCGATACTTGTCTTCATCCATTCCAATACTACTGACGCCTGCACAGTAGAAACAAGCATCATATCCCTTTAACAATTCATCATCATTCTGTAGATCCATAAAATCAGGAACGATGTATTCTTTCAATTTTGGATTCGACCTGCCGCAAGTCTTCCGGCTAACACTCAGAATTTCGTTCACATCTGGGTGATTCAGGCATTCCAACAATACACCTTCACCCACCATCCCGGTCGTGCCTGTAAGTATAACTTTCATATGCTCATCAAATAAGTTTAAAAGGTTTTAGACGGTACAGACTAAATAATTCATCAATATAAAATGCAGAGTTTTTAAAAGTTTATTACAGTTCGGTTTCACAATAAGTATTACACTATTATTGTTTTATATTAAATTTTTCTTGAATGATCCCCTTGAATTTCAGGTTTTTTTGTTGTCTGTAGTATTCAATACAATGATCGCTGACTAACGGATAAAGTTCTTGGCTAACTCTGATAACTCCGAACATAATGAATCAAATCCCGGCAAAGAGCTCTCCCATCATGGGCTCCTGCTTCTCTTTACATTTTTATGGGGAGCAAATTTTATTCTTGCCGAGATTGCCCTTCGGGAGATGGCCCCAATATCCTTCAGTGTTTCAAGATTTGCCATGGGTGGAATTGCGATGCTTACGGTTCTTTATGCACAATGTTATGCCGACGCCCAACGAACCGGCACCACTTTTCAATTCTTCCCAAAAATTGATAGAGAGGACTGGATGCGGCTTCTATGGGTTTCTGTACTCGGAGCCACACTAGCGCCATGGTTGGGCATTGAAGGGCTCGGATTAACTCACGGGGCTCGGGCCTCTATTTGGTTGGCATTAGGACCGGCTGTGAGCACCGGTTTTGGATTCATCCTTAGTACGGAAAAGATGGGAACAACCGGTTATCTTGGTGTGATTTTGGCCGGCCTTGGAACGTTAACTCTTGCCTACGACGGACTTTTTGTTGATCAGGGATATTGGTCCGGAGACTTGTTGCTGTTCATTGCATTGGTACTTACCGTGGTTGAGCTTCACCTGATCAAACCACTTGCACGGAAATATGGCTCTGTAAGTATGGTAGCGATGCGAACAGTTATTGGAGGAACGCTGTATCTATTGATTGCCTCTCCCTCTCTTGTTCAGGAAAACTGGCTGAATCTTGGCATGTGGACCTGGATCGCGATTCTGGCGGGAGGAGCTATTGGAGTTGGTGTGGGCCAGTGGGTAAAAGTACGGGCGTTGCGATCGTTAGGCCCAACTCAAGTTGTGATTTACGGAAATCTCGTCCCTATCGCCGCTTTGTTAATCGCTTGGTTATCCATTGGGCAAAACCCTTCATTATACGAGATCATCGCAGGATTTTTGATTATCATCGGGGCGATCTGCATCCAGGTGATTGATGCATCGAGGAAACCCCACAAACATACCCGGCAAGACGATGAACTCTCCGTGGTTTCGAGTGCAAAGCAAGATTAGTTTCAACCGCCTTTCACTCTCTGGTAATTGTAATTGGAGACATATGAACTGAATTGGATGATATTCTTCGCTCCAAATTTTCATCAAAATAGAAATGCGGAAAAACTTTATATGTTACATTTGATGTAAACTGAAGTTCATCATGATCGCGGATTAAATAACTCTCGATTTCAACCTCTTCCTGTTCTCCTTCTTCCATAGAAAATGTGCAAATACATTCGCACGGATTCACAAAAATAACAGATCTGTTTACTCTTGATCCGTCCAATTCTTGAATCGAACCACTATTGCAGGTAGAATAGTAGATCCTATCCGATGAAACATTTGTGACCTTTAATCCTATGATCTCATCTTCAGCAAGTGAAAAACTGTCCTGTACAGCTTCAATTTCAACAAGAGTTTCATTTTCTGAATCTGAGGATAGAAAATCACATCCTGATAAGGCAAGAAATATCAATAGTATAAATTTATAATCTCTCATCGTTCATTTGTTACATAGGCTTTCTCTACATATACAAATATAAACGGATGAGTACCTACGTTTGGTTTGAGCCAGATTGAATATCACAAAAGATTATTCATTTAAGGTATGGCTCGAAAAAGTATTGTTAATTCAATTATTCTGTCCGATCCACTTTTCAGTTCCCGCAAGACTATCAATAGCCTCTTCCAGCTCGTAAAGCTCCTCTTCATATTCAAACCCTTTACAGCCGTGATAATGCGATACACTATGTTGTTTTCCATCCAGTTGGATCGTCAGAAAAACACTCGGCATATCAGTATATCGCGATTCACATTCTGGACTGGACGGTATCTTCATAAAATGAGATTCATGGATGATCTTGATAAGCTCATTCAGATTTTCTCGCGACATCATACCGGTGGTTTCACCCTTGTGCTCAACAAATTCTTTGCCAAGAAATGTAACCTTTCCATCCTTTTGAATCGTCAATTCATAGGCAGGACATGTTCCAAAACAGACCGTGCGCTCCATTTCAAGTAGCGTGTCTGCTTCCATTGTTTTCAATCTGCCATATGTATCATTCAAAGCGTCGGAATGACTCAGTCCTGAAAAAAAGAAGCTCATGAAATATGGAATGAATAAAGCTATCGAGAGTAGAATTCGCATAGTCTTTGATTTTAAACTAAAACTCGTGTAAGAAAACAGTATTGTTTATCTCTTTTAATAATTTTTTTTTTCGCCTCTTTCTGTGGTTAACCAACCGACAAATAAATATCTACTTCAGCATTACTCCAATTCCAGCTTCGTTCATCGTACACTTCGAAATCGGCATTGTAGGCTCTCGGAATATCTGAATCCCAAATCTCTTTCCATTTATCTGCAATACAACCCGGCATTTCCCCTTTTGCTGTTACCTTATGATATGTACCTGAAGGAATTTCGAGGCTATCTAAATCACCCGGAATTTGGCCTCCCTCCTCTACTTTGCAACCGATGAAATAGGAAAAAGGCTCGGTATGATCACCTTCATAATCATAATAGACTGCTAACACTTCGTCACTCAACTTATTTGGAATCTTTGAAAAGACGTCTTCCTTTTCAAACCGAGTCCACAGATCTCCACAATCTTTCATGGATTGATTGTTTTTATTGGTGGTTTTTGATAGTAGTTTTAATCCAATTAGATGAATTGGTTCAACTTTAGAATTGCTCATTTTTATCATGATTTATATTGACTATTCTTTTACCCCTGAAAAAACTTTGTGGGCTTTACTTATGGATCCTTCCGGGCCGACTACGACAACATGATCATCTTTTTGAATGATTGTTTTACCACGGGGCACAACAAATTCTTCGTCACGAATAATAGCTGCAACAACACATTGTTCCGGTATGTCAATCTGTTGAATTTCCATTCCGACAACTGCTCCATTTTCAGGTATTTCTACATCAATCAAGTTTGCCACTCCACCCTCAATTTCGAATAGATCTGCCATCACCGGGCGGTCGAGATAATTTTCAACCATTGCTGCAGTGGCATATGGAGCACTGATACAGACAATCCCGTTATCTTCCAAAAGCGACACATAATCAGGATCTCTCGCAATGGCAATTACCCGCTTGATTCCAAGTCTTTTTGCTTGCAATGCTATAATGGAGTTTCGTTCATCATTGTTGGTAGCAGCAATAGCCACATCCATCTTCTGTGGTTCAACCTGCTCCAGAAGCTCCTGCTTGGTGCCATCACCCTGGAAAATGGGAACGTTGTACCTCCTTTCCAACTTTTCACAGCGTTCATCATCCTGTTCAATAAATGTAATCTGGTATTCGGCCGATCGAAAGACCATCCGAAACTCATCTTGTTTGAGAAGACGATCTGCAATGTTTGTACCTAGGTTACCGCCGCCAATAATCAAAATATTCATATGAGGCCTCCAATAAGCTTGAAATTTAATTTTTAAAGTTCGTAATAACGAGGGAATGTTTGAGAATTCAGCACGATTTTGGGGTTGAAACAGGTAAAGAATTCCACCAACTGCTGTTAAGCCAACTCCCAGTAAAATGCTTTGAGTATCCAGTGTGGGGACAAAAAACCAGCAGGAAATAATACCCATAATTGGAACCACCGGATAAAGAATTACTTTAAATGGTTTTCGAAGATTGGGCATACGCTGATTAAGGGCAATAACCGTATAGTTTACAATTCCAATGGCTATCAGGTACCCAAAACTACTTGCCGATGCAAGTAGCCTCACTACTCCGGATGCTCCGAGAATGATTACAAGACCTGCGCATACAAAAAGTGAAATATGCGGGGTTTTATATTTCTTGTGTAGTTTTGAAAACACGGAAGGGAAATGTCCGTCCCTGCCTAGTGCAAATAGTACCCTTGAACTGGCTCCCAGTGTAACGCTAAAAGCAGACAAACTTGCCATAATGGTTGCCAGGATTCCAGCCCAGCGTCCCCAGGCACCGAACAGATGGTCGGCTACGAAAATAAATGGTGTACTTGTCTCTGCCAGTTCTGAGTAGTTAACGACTCCCATCATCACCCATAAAAGCAAAACATAGATGGCAATTCCGGTTCCAAGTGTAATGAAAATTGCGCGAGGAATATTCTTTGCCGGTTCTATAATTTCTTCGGCGGCAACGGTAATCAAATCAAACCCAACGTATGAAATGTATATCAAACCCATGGTTGGGATTAACGGCCCAAGTCCCATAGGTGCAAACGGTTCAAGATTTGCCGGCTCAACCTGGAAAGCACCCAAAATGCCTACGCCCAGCAGTACAACAAGCTCAATGATGTTCATAATGGTAATGAATTTCAGAGCCTCGGCCTGACCGAAAAGATTTGACACCGTGAAAACGGCCGTTGTTATTAAAACAACCAGTATCACACTGATCTCGGGAAAGAAATAGGCTTTGATCGTCAATGCAAAGATAACCGCGTATAGCGAACAGGCAAATGTATTTCCAATCCAAAAAAACCACCCTGTAAGAAAAGCAACGGGACGTGGTAATGTTCGGCTGGTAAATGAATAACCGCCCCCGGCAATGGGAATCGCGGCACCCAGTTCGCTGTAGCTGAATGCCGTGAAAAGTGTCAAAAGTCCCATGGCGAGATAAGCGATAATTCCAAGCGGGCCTGCTGATTCTGCAACCTCGCTTGGAAGGGCAAAAATACCCGGTCCCATCATGGCTCCAATGCCAATCATGACCGCCATAAAAAGACCAACATTTCGCTTGAAGCCGGATTGTTCTGCCATTAGATCCCGATTGCAGTAAACGTTTATTTAGAAATTAAAGCGCCTGACTCACTCCTGCCATTTGGGATAAGTAAAGATTCACTGCGTTCTTACTTCACCACCAGATTCACAATCCTGCCCGGAACAAAAATCTCTTTCACGATTGTAGTATCATCCAAGTAGCGTTCCACATTTTCTTGCTGTTTGGCCAATCCCAGGACAAAATCTTTGTCTTTTGATTTGTCAGCCGGAACAGTGATGTTTGCACGCACTTTTCCGTTGACCTGTACGGGCATTTCAATGGATTCCGCTTTCAGGTATTCTTCTACAAATTCAGGCCAGGGTTCATAAGCCAAACTTTCATCATGACCGAATTTACTCCAGATCTCTTCAGCAATGTGGGGCGCAAAAGGTGAGAGCAGTTTCACAAACGGTTCAGCAACCGATCGGGGCACACCTCCCTCCCATTGATTCGCTTCATTCACGAATATCATTAATGCAGAGATAGCTGTGTTAAATCGAAGTCCCTCAATGTCTTCCGTGACTTTCTTAATAGCTTCATGAAGTGTTTTTAATTGCTCTTTGGATGGCTCATCATCCGTGAGGTTAAATACATTCTCTTCATGATCTTCTCCAAAGAACAATCTCCATGCACGGTTAAGAAATCGGTTGACTCCCTCCACCCCTTTCGTGCTCCATGGTTTCACCTGTTCCAGCGGTCCCATAAACATCTCGTACAATCTCAGAGAATCGGCACCATAATTTTCAACCACATCGTCGGGATTAATTACATTCCCGCGTGATTTCGACATCTTGTGAGCTTTCGCATCAACCGTAATCTCTGTGCCTTTCATCACATGACGATCCCCTTTCTTTTCTACATCCGCTTCTTCCAAAGGTTTTTTGGTCACATCATCGCCTTCTTCAACTTCATCTGCGCTGATGATTTTTCCGTCCTTCTCGTAAGCGGTGTATTCCAATTCACCCAGAATCATTCCCTGGTGAACCAATCGCTGGAAAGGTTCTTTCGTGGAAACGACACCGCAATCGTACAACACTTTGTGCCAGAATCGAGCATACAGCAAGTGCAGAACTGAATGTTCAGATCCGCCTACGTAAAGATCCACCGGCATCCAGTAATTTTCCTCTTCAGGATCTACAGGTGAACCATCAAATTCCGGGCTGATATATCTCAAATAATACCAGCAGGAACCCGCCCATTGGGGCATCGTATTCGTTTCCCGTTTGGCTGGTTTTCCTGTTTCAGGATCTGTTGTTTCCACCCAATGAGTGGCTTTAGCTAAGGGCGGCTCGCCATCTTTCGTTGGCTCATAATTATCCACTTCAGGAAGCTCAACCGGCAGCTTATCCTCCGGTACCGCTTTAGGTTCGCCGTCCACATGAAGAATCGGAAATGGTTCGCCCCAATATCTCTGACGAGAAAAAAGCCAATCACGTAATTTGTAGTTCACACTTTTCTTCCCAACGCCGTTCTCTTCTAACCAATTGATAATCTTAGTTTTGGCATCAGTTACATTCAGGCCATTCAGAAAATCACTGTTGATGGCCGGACCTTCTTCGGTGTATGCTTTTCCGTCAAAATCTTCAGGAGGCTCTACCGTTCGAATTATCGGAAGGTCAAACTTCTCAGCAAACTCCCAGTCTCGCTCATCCTGACCCGGAACTGCCATAATTGCCCCTGTTCCGTAATGAGCTAACACATAATCGGCAATCCAGATCGGAATTTCTTTATTATTAGCAGGGTTGATGGCATACGCACCTGTAAAGACGCCTGTTTTCTCTTTGGTGAGCTCCTGGCGTTCTAAATCCGATTTTTGAGCAGCGTACTCTTTATACTCTTCAACTTTTTCTTTTTGGCCATCTGTTGTGATTTCATCAACCAAGTGATGCTCCGGAGCCAGCACCATGTACGTTGCACCAAACAACGTATCCGGCCGGGTTGTAAACACCCGAATTTCATCATCATGCTGGTGAACCGGAAAGTCGATCTCTGCACCGATGGATTTCCCGATCCAGTTGCGCTGCATCTCTTTTGTAGACTCCGGCCAGTCGAGATCGTCTAAGTCGTTCAGTAAACGCTCGGCATACTCCGTGATTTTCAACACCCATTGGCGCATCGGCTTTCGAACTACCGGATATCCGCCAACTTCACTTTTCCCATCTATGACCTCTTCATTTGCCAAAACGGTTCCCAATTCAGGACACCAGTTCACAGGCTGTTCATCCTCGTAAGCTAATCCTTTTTCAAACAGCTTCAGGAATATCCATTGAGTCCATTTGTAATAGTCAGGATCTGTAGTATTTACTTCTCGGTCCCAATCGTAGGAAAAGCCCAACATCTGAAGCTGCTCACGAAAACGGGTAATATTCTTCTCGGTCGTTTCCCGCGGATGCGTTCCGGTTTTTACGGCATACTGTTCCGCCGGAAGTCCGAATGCATCCCAGCCAATCGGGTGCAACACATTAAACCCCTTCATCCTCTTATAGCGAGCTAAAATGTCCGTAGCGGTATATCCTTCAGGGTGTCCAACATGCAGTCCAGATCCACTTGGATAAGGAAACATGTCTAACACATAATACTTTGGCCTGTCCTTGTCAGTAGTGGTTTTAAATGTTTTATTGTTTTGCCAATATTGTTGCCACTTCTTTTCAATTTTTG
>CAYRDO010000054.1:0-20541 GCA_964422985.1 uncultured Rhodohalobacter sp.
TTCAACAAGTTTGTTATTATTTCGTTCAAGAGCATTATATCCGCCACCATTATAGATTCCCAAGCTTAAACTACCATATCGCCCGGGGTAAGAAGATTGTACTTCTTCTTGGTATTCTGCATCAATTTCCCCTCCCAAAAGCGACGAAAATGTGACCCCATAATCGGCAGAACTGACAATTCCGTTCTGATCCAAAAACATCGATTCCTGCGAGCGATAATCATTAATCTTCTGTTCAAAATCGATCCAGGGCCTGTGAACCACTCCCAATTCCACATTCGGACTGGTTAAGAAACCTAAATCATCAAGATTCAATTTCAGGAGAGCGTATTTCAGACGGAGCTCAATATTACCCTCGCCGTCGCCTTCCTGATCGATCGAAACATCCTGAGTAAAACGAATTTGCGCCATATCAGACAATCTCTTTTTAAATGTGATATAACCACGCTGAATGGTGAATTCGTTATTTACCTCCGCGTCCTCAAAAATTCGTTCATAAGAGAAGAAAAATTGTCCACTGAAATCAACACTTCTATCAAGTTCTTGTGAGTAGAGAGTGCACGGCAAAAATAGCAATACCAGTAAAACCCATCTCATGGCAGTAATTTTAGATATCATATAACGGTTTGAATTTGCCCAAAAATAGGTGATTTAAGACTCTTAATGAAGTTTTTCTCACTCCTTTATTCTCTTGTGATCTTTTTCTAAAATAGAAATCAACTTTCATTAAAAAGTTAGACTTTGCCAAAAATCTGTGTATTCAGAAAACAATTTTTGATTCTGTTCTTATCGGTTTTGTCCGTAAGCTGTGTGACCAACAGTAAAAATGAAGTTTCGCTGGATGAACTCAAGCTTCAATCGGATGAAGATTATCCAATCCAGGTGCCCGTGGGTTTTGATGTAAACCTTTTTGCGGAGAATTTAAATGCGCCAACATCAATTGAATTTCCACCCGATGGCTCAAATCGATTATTTGTAAATGAATTGAATTCTGGAAAAATCTGGATTTTTGAAAATGGAAATAAATTATCTCAACCCTTTTTGAATTTGGCTGAAATCATCCCGGATCAATTTCCGTTGCCCGGTTCCCGCGGACTTATCGGCCTGGAGTTCCACCCGGACTATGCAACAAATAAGTTTATTTACATTACTTACGGAACCTCCGTTAATGGACAAGAAAAGGGAGTTATTGCCAGAGTTCGGGATGAAAATAATCAAGCCACAAATTTTACAATTCTTCAAGGTGATTTACCGAGTTATCAGGGGCACCAGGTTCAGAACCTGGAATTTGGTCCCGATCACATGCTTTATGCATCCGTAGGTGATGCCTATGAACCCAATTTGGCGCAAGATACAACCGCATTGAATGGAAAAATTCTTCGGTTTACTTCGGATGGGAATGTTCCTGCCAATAATCCGTTTGGGCCTGACAATCCCGTATATGCGTTGGGATTCAGAAATCCATATGATTTAATCTTTTCCGAAAATGGAGATCTGTTGGTCAACGATAATGGAGATAATGCAAATGATGCATTTTATAAGGTAAGTGCGGGCTCCAATGCCGGATGGCCTGTGGTGGAGGGCCAACATACTAATCCTGATTTTATTCAGCCGCTTTATGTGTGGGAAAATACGGTAGTCCCTACTGGTATGCATATTTATCAGGGAGAGCAGTTTCCAGACCAATATCGCGGAAAGCTGTTTATGATATTATATGGAGTAACAACAGAAGGCTTGAATCCTAATGGAAAAAGAATGCAAATTGTAGATTTTTCGGAGGGGGAACCTTTGCCCCAAAGCAGCTTTATAGACTTCTTCGTGTATAGATTTGACGGGCTTGCCAATCCACTGGATGTAACAGAAGGACCTGACGGATCACTATTTATAAGTGATATTGTTCAGGGGCAGATCTATTCGATTTCTTATGTTGGGAATTGATCATGGGGAGAGGCAATTCAGAATTTCCCTTACTTTTTTAAAGTTTAATACCCCAAATTCCGAACCCAATTTTCATCTTCCCGCCATTTTTCGCGGACTTTTACATGGAGATCCAGGAATACTTTTTTGCCGATAAACTCCTGAATGGTTTTTCTGGCTTCGATACCAAGCTGTTTGATCGCTTTGCCGCCTTTTCCAATCAACATTCCCTTTTGTGATTTTCGATTGACGATGATATTCGCAGAGATTCTGTCGATGTCGATATCCGCATCATAGGAAACGATATCAACCGTACAGGAATAGGGGATCTCTTGCTGGAACTGCAGAAAGAGTTGTTCGCGAATCAGCTCCGAAACAAAAAACCGAACAGGATGCTCACTCAAATCTTCTTTTGGATAAAAGGGAGGCCCCGGTTTAAGATGAGATCGAATATCCTGAAGGAGTTCTGTAATTCCTTCTCCATTCAGTGCGGAAACAAAATGAGTTGATGAGAGGCTCAGTTTATCTTCAATTTCATCAGCTTTTTGTTCACCTGTTTCATTTTTCACCCGATCCATTTTGTTGACCACCAAAATCGTCGGTTTATTGATCGATTTGAGCAGATCAATGACCTCGTTTGTTGGATACTTATCAGTCGGATCAAAAATAAAAAGGAGTACATCCGCATCTGCCCTTGCCCGATTGACTGTGTTCATCATCGCGCGTTGAAGCTCATATTTTGGGGTGATGACACCCGGCGTGTCCAGGAAAACGATCTGAGTATCATCATTCGAAAAAATGCCCACAACCTGGTGTCGAGTGGTTTGAGCTTTGTGAGTGGTGATAGAGATCTTGCTGCCAAGAATGCGGTTCATCAGCGTAGATTTCCCGGCATTCGGTTTCCCGATAATGGCTGCGTATCCGGATTTGTGAGGTTTTTCAGACAAAATATTAATTGTTCAAGGTTAAACTCCCCCAAGAAGTGGGAAAGCGAATGTAATGAGCAGGGGGGATGACACCCCTCCCGGCTTGCGCCGTCCTCCCCTCAATGGGAGATTACCCACCCCTCATTCCATCGCTAATCACGATTGAACCTGTCCACTTCCGAGAGGGGAATTAATTATCCATTCATTATTTTTAAATACTCTTTCACTGTTCGCTCTAATCCCCAGAAGACAGATTTTGAAACCAGTGCGTGACCAATGCTCACATCTTCTAAGTGAGAAACGTGTTCAATCAAAACCGGTAGATTTTCAAGATTTAATCCATGGCCGGCATTTACAATCATTCCTAAATCGTGAATTAAATCTGCGGCTTTTGCTAAACGCTCAAGTTCTTCTTGTTGAGCTTCCTTATTTGCAGCATTGGCGAATGTTCCGGTATGTAACTCGATCGCATCGGCTCCTAGGTTATGGGCCAGTTCAATATCCTTGGGATTGGGATCAAGAAAAAGACTGATTTTAATTCCCGTTTCCTCAAAAGCCGGAAAAACGCGGTCTTTGAAATCATCATAAACCACGGTCATATCCAATCCGCCTTCGGTTGTGAGCTCTTCGCGTCCCTCGGGCACCAGTGTACAGAGGTGCGGTTTTACATCTTTACAGATTTCGATCATCTCATCAGAAGAAGACATCTCAAAATCCAGGGTTCCTTTTACTGATTTTTTGAGCCGATAGACATCTTCATCCCGAATATGTCGACGATCCCGCCGAAGATGAAAAACAATTCCTGCTGCACCGGCTCGTTCACAAACAGTAGCCGCTTCAATGGGATCGGGATATCCTTCTCCACGGGCATTTCGTAACGTTGCAACATGATCGATATTTACAAGTAACTGCATTGAAAATTTATACTTTCAGAAATGAGAATTATTAAGAATATTTAAAACAATAATATCGTCTTGAAGATACAATATCCCTGCACAAATGTTTAATTCGCTCACATCGCAAAAATTATTTCTATGTGCCCTGTTGGGTATATTAACTTTTTACCTGACCGGTTGTGGAATCTCAAATCGTGCCACAGCACCGGATCAACCGCGAGAAACTTCAGCTCCGAAAGATAATCCGGATGTTGAGACAAAAAGCGAGCAGCCGATTCCAATGGCTATGAAGGTCTCATCAAGTGTGGAAAACCTTACGAGTATTGAAAAACAGTTACAAAACGCGTTTCAAGAGTGGGAGGGAACTCCTTATCGGTATGGCGGCGAAACCAGTAACGGCATCGATTGCTCAGCATTTACCCAGCAGGTTTTTCGTGACTTTTTTGCTAAAGAGATCCCGAGAAACACCCGAAGCCAACTGCAAGAGGGGAAAGGAATCCGAAGAAAATCGATCAAAACCGGTGATCTTATCTTTTTCAAAACCGGCAGACGATCCCTTCATGTAGGAATCTCCATGGGCGACGGTGATTTTATTCATGCCTCTGTTTCATCAGGGGTGATGATCTCAAACATTGCCGAGCACTATTGGGCAGTGCGCTATCTTGGCGCTCGTAGAGTTTTATAGACTTTTTTGTAAATGATAAAAGGATACCGCATTTTCCAAGGTGGCAGTCAAAGGGGACTGCTCTCAACCTGTTTATCATTTTAGTTTATTATACATGAGTTCGAAGGTTCTGATTGGATTTGATATAGGAAGTTCATTTGTAAAAGGGTCTGTCATTGATGCAGAAGATGGTCATGTTGTTGCCGCAGCATCCGCACCCGATAAAGAGATGTCTATGCACTCACCTCAGCCCGGCATGGCCGAGCAGGATCCGGCAATCTGGTGGGAGCAGGTAAAATCGATCACTCAGCAGCTCCTCGCTTCAAAAAAATTTAAAAAAGAGGATGTAGCCGGAGTCGGAATTTCATACCAAATGCATGGATTGGTTGCGGTTGATGAAGATCAAAAAGTGCTGCGTCCCTCCATTATTTGGTGTGATAGCCGAGCTGCCACCATTGGGCGGGAAGCCTTTCATGAGTTGGGAGAAGATTTTTGTCTGAAGAATTATATGAATTCTCCCGGGAATTTCACCGCATCAAAACTGAAATGGGTGAAAGAAAATGAGCCTGAGGGTTACGATAAAATCTGGAAAATTATGCTTCCGGGTGATTATATCGGGATGAAATTGACCGGCAACGTTTGTACGACCAAATCGGGACTCTCGGAAGGAATTTTTTGGGACTACGGATCCGGAGATGTAGCTACATCGCTTCTGGATCATTACGGTCTTTCTGCCGATCTTCTACCTAAAGCTTATGCCTCTTTTGATGATCACGGAACACTTTCTAAATCTGCAGCAGATGAATTGGGTCTAAAGGCAGGAACGCCGGTTACCTATCGGGCGGGAGATCAACCCAATAATGCATTTTCATTAAATGTACTCGATCCCGGTGATGTTGCGGCCACAGCGGGTACATCCGGTGTGATTTATGGTGTGATTGATAAGCCCGTTACGGATGCAAAATCCAGAGTGAACACCTTTATTCATGTCAATCACGGTCCGGATAAAGAGCGGTATGGAATGCTTCTTTGTATCAACGGAACCGGAATTCTGAATAGCTGGATTAAAAAACAGATGGCTGATGACAGCCTGAGTTATGACGATATGAATAAGCTGGCCGGCGATGTAGAAATCGGCTCAGAGGGATTAAATGTGTTGCCTTTTGGAAATGGTTCTGAGCGAGTTTTAGAAGATCAAAATCTTGGTGCACACTTTAGCGGTATTGATTTTCACCGGCACTCCAAAGCACACATGTTTCGGGCGGTTCAGGAAGGAATTGTATTCTCTCTGAATTACGGATTACAGATCATGGAGAAAACCGGAATTGAATGTCTGACCGTGAAAGCCGGACATGCGAATATGTTTTTAAGCCCCGTCTTCAGAGAAGCATTTGTCAACACCACCGGCGCTACTTTGGAATTATATGATACTGATGGAGCGCAGGGAGCTGCTCGAGGAGCCGGCGTCGGAGCTGGTGTTTATCGTTCAATTGACGAAGCTTTTGAAGGACTTGAACAAATCGAAACCGTTACACCCGACGAAGAGAAAATGAATCGATACCGACAGAGGTATCACGATTGGGTACAAACATTACAATCTAAACTTTAAAGACAGACTGATAGACTGATGAGCGAAGAATATTTTCCATCCATCGATAAAATTGAATACGAAGGTCCGGATACGGATAACCATCTTGCTTTTCGATATTACGATGAAAACAAGAAAGTAGCAGGGAAAACCATGAAAGAGCATTTCCGGTTTGCTGTTGCATACTGGCACTCTTTCTGTGGTGATGGCAGCGATCCTTTTGGAGTTGGAACACATAAATTTCCGTGGGATAAGAGTAATGATCCTGTAGAAAATGCGAAATATCGGTTGGATGCTGCGTTTGAATTCTTTACCAAGCTGGGAACGCCATACTACTGCTTCCACGATCGTGATCTTGCACCGGAAGGAGTAACCATTCACGACTCTGAAAAGAATCTGAATGAACTGGTATCGAAAGCGAAAGAGTATCAGGAAGATACCGGTGTAAAACTTCTGTGGGGAACGGCTAACCTGTTTACGCATCCGCGATATATGAATGGCGCCGCAACAAATCCCGATTTTGATGTGGTTTGTCATGCCGCTGCCCAGGTAAAAGCCGCACTTGATGCGACGGTTGAGCTCGACGGCGAAAACTATGTATTCTGGGGAGGACGTGAAGGGTATATGAAATTACTCAACACCCAGATGAAACGGGAGCAGGATCACTTGGGAGAATTTTTGCGATCTGCCAGAGATTACGGACGCAAGATCGGGTTCGAAGGAAACTTCCTGATTGAACCCAAACCGATGGAGCCAACCAAGCATCAGTACGATTTTGATTCGGCAACGGTGATTGGATTCTTGCACGAACAAGATCTTTTGGATGATTTCAAATTAAATATTGAGGCAAATCACGCCACACTGGCCAGCCACAGTTTTGCGCATGATTTAGCGGTTGCAGCGGAAAGAGGTTTGCTTGGAAGTATTGATGCCAATCGGGGAGATGCTCAAAATGGTTGGGATACGGATTACTTCCCCACCGATCTGTATGATGCGACCGAAGCGATGATTGTTGTTCTGGAGAATGGCGGAATTGCTCCCGGCGGATTTAACTTTGATGCAAAAATTCGAAGAAACTCAACCGATAGGGAAGATCTGTTTCATGCACACATCGGCGGAATGGATACTTTCGCCCGAGGTTTGATAATTGCCGATAAAATCATGAATGATGCGGACTTCAAGAAAATCCGGTATGGACGCTACTCCTCATTTGATGAAGGAAACGGTAAGAAATTCGAAGATGGAAATCTGTCTCTCGAAGAGCTGAGAACATTTGCTGTTAATAATGGCGAGCCGGAAACCATCAGTGGTAAGCAAGAGCTGCTCGAGAATATCGTAAATCGGTATATTTAATATGAAATCTCCTCTAGAGAGGGGATTTACGGGTGTGTTCAAAAAATTAAATGGTTAGATCAATTAAAGACGGAATAACGTAGACACACCCCTGATGTTTACTCTGAACGCTACAACATCCGTCCCCTCTCAAGAGGGGAGATTCCGCATGAAGTCTATCCTGAACTTGATTCGGGATCTCCTCACGCAAATGAAACTTGGTGATTCTGAATCAAGTTCAGAATGACGAAAAAATAAAAAAGGAGGGTTCCTTTCGGCGCCCTCCTTTTTCTTTTTGTGGTACGGAATAGATTTACATTCCTTTTACGATCTCTTCTCCAAATTCGGAGCACTTCAGAAGAGTTGCACCTTCCATCAGTCGTTCGAAATCGTAGGTAACTCGTTTGTTGCTGATCGCTTCTTCGAGTCCTTTTTCAATAAGGTCTGCAGCTTCTTTCCAACCGAGATATCGAAGCATCATGACAGCAGAAAGAATCAGTGAACCCGGATTTACTTTATCCTGACCGGTGTATTTTGGAGCCGTTCCGTGAGTGGCTTCAAATACGGCAATTCCGGAGTTGTAATTGATATTGGCACCCGGTGCAATCCCGATTCCGCCTACACAAGCTGCAAGGGCATCAGAAACGTAGTCGCCGTTCAGATTCATCGTTGCGATAACATCATACTCAGCAGGGCGGGTAAGAATTTGCTGCAAAAATGCATCCGCAATCACATCTTTCACAACAATGCCATTTGGCAGTTTACACCACGGGCCATCACCGATAACTTCGGCGTCAAACTCTTCCATGGCTACTTCATAACCCCAGTTTTTGAAGCTGCCTTCAGTAAACTTCATGATGTTTCCTTTGTGAACCAGAGTCACGCTATCACGTTCTTGCTCAATCGCATAATTGATCGCAGAACGAACCAGTCGTTTGGTCCCTTCAATAGAGATCGGCTTGATTCCCAGCGAAGATGATTCAGGGAAACGGATGCTGGTAGCACCAAGCTCATTAATCAAAAAGTCTTTCAGCTTTTTATTCTCAGGAGTTCCGGTCTGATATTCAATTCCGGCGTAGATATCTTCAGTATTCTCACGGAAGATCACCATGTCGGTTTTCTCCGGATGTTTCACAGGAGAGGGCGTACCCTGATAATATTTTACCGGACGAACACAAGCAAACAGATCCAGTTTTTGCCGGATCGCCACATTCAGAGAACGAATTCCACCGCCGACCGGAGTCGTCAATGGTCCTTTAATTCCAACAAGATACTCTTCAAAAGCTTTCAGAGTATCTTCAGGCAGCCAGGTATCATTACCATATTCCTCAACAGCTTTTTCGCCGGCGTACACTTCAAACCAGTTAATTTTTTTCTTTCCGTCATAGGCTTTCTTAACAGCGCTGTCTACAACGTGTTTCATGGCAGGTGTGATATCAATTCCAATACCGTCGCCTTCAATAAACGGTATAATCGGATCGTCTCCGACTACCAGGGATCCGTCTTCTTTTTTCTTGATGACGGAGCCAACAGAAGGTTTTTCTAATTTTTCAAAACTCATTCGATTCGATCGTTATTTTTGGGTTAGCATTTTCAGGCATTTAAAATAATGAATTTACATTGGATTTGTTATTCGAGCCTCGGGAAACATGGTATTTCTTTACAATTTCAAATAAATGCATCAACTTGAATCTCAATTTGCAGGTCTTTTTTCTGTATGAATGAGAAACACCCTGTTTTGATGGTGAGATCCCCTTGTACTTTCCATGAAAAAAACTGAAAATTCGCGTCTCAAATTGTATCTTCTAAAATAGAATGTGAACCGAGTCGTTTAGTTACGAAAAAACGGAGTACACATGTTTAAACCCATGTTCGGCTTCAGGGCCAAACCCAGAAAATTTGATATGCCGACGCGCTATTACGATCCCGAGAAGGAGAAGAAGCGGAGGCAGCGGATGAAGTTTGAATCGAGGCGGAAACGTCATCGAGCGCAAAATATGCGGGTTCTGTTATACGTCTTTGGTTTGATATTTGTCATTTGGGTCATTACAGCTCTATAAGCATCACCTCAAAAATTTGGACTGAGTTTTTTGAATCAACAAGGAGAAATCGGGCAATCGGTTATTCGAACCATGCCCCCCGAACTTTCCAACAAAATTGCCGCCGGCGAGGTCATCCAACGACCCGCATCTGTGGCGAAAGAACTACTCGATAATGCAATTGATGCCGGTGCCGATCACATCAAACTGATCGTGCAACAGGCCGGCCGTACGCTAATTCAAGTGATTGATAATGGGTGCGGAATGTCTGAGGAGGACGCGCGACTTTGCTTTGAACGTCACGCCACATCAAAGATAGAATCGATAGAAGACCTGTTTCGTGTTCGAACGATGGGTTTCCGCGGTGAAGCGATGGCATCAATCGCGTCCGTCTCACAAATAGAGATGAAGACCAAACGGGTTGAAGATGACGCCGGAACACTTCTTGAAATTTGGGGTGGTGAAGAAAAACGGTTTGAACCTGTTGGCGTAGATGATGGTACCTCCGTAGCCGTTCGTAATCTATTTTATAATGTACCGGCGCGGCGACAGTTTCTAAAGACCGATGCAACGGAGCTGAAACACATCATCCAGGCCTTTCAAAACAGCGCCCTTGCGAATACCAATATTGAGTTTGAACTGCATGCTGATGGCGACAGAATCCATCATCTGCGCAAACAAGATCTCTCCGAGCGGATCCCAACACTTTTTGGAAAACAGTATCGCGCCAGCTTAATTCCGTTTGAGGAGGAAACCAGTTATGTGAAAATTCACGGAATGCTTGCCGATCCAAAACTGGCTAAGAAAAGCCGGGGAGAGCAGTACCTGTTTGTAAACGGACGTCCTTTCCAGCACCGATATCTGACCTATGTTGTTCTTAGTTTGTTTGATACATGGACCCGCCAGAATGAATATCCGTTTTATGCGATCTATTTTGAGATCGATCCGACACAAGTGGATGTGAATGTGCATCCCGCCAAACTGGAAGTAAAGTTTGATGACGAGCGAAGCATTATTCAATTGGCAAGATCCGTTATCAAAAAAGCGATCAATGAATATTTTGCTGTTCCGGATATTGAGACATCTGAGCGATCGGAAAATGATTTTGATCTCTCCCTCGAACAGTTTCAAAACCGGAGTGACCAATCCAAAAAACCGAGCAGACCATCGGATCCGATACAAATCCCATCAAGAATTAATTTTCGAAAATCGGGGATGGATGGTAATGAATCGGCTGAACGACTCTATGGTGATACCGATGCGGAAGGTGATGATGTTGAAGCTGATCAGAAAGAATCCTCAAAGAAGCAAGGTCAGTCGCGGGACAGAGGATTCTGGCAGCTTCATAACCGTTACATTCTTACACAAACTCGTACCGGGTTGTGTGTGATTGATCAGCATGCGGCTCATAAACGCATTATTTTTGAAAAGGCGATGAGCGCAACGGAAGAATCCTTACCGGGGACGCAACAGCTTCTTTTTGCTCAAACGGTGGAACTTTCAGCTACTGAATTTTCACTTTTGAAGGAGTTGCTGCCGATCATTCAGCGAATGGGTTTTAGTATTCAGTTGCTCAGCGGAAATACGGCCATTATCAACGGCGTTCCGGCCGATATCGAAATCGGGGATGAAAAAGCGGTGCTCCGGGAGATGCTTCAGCAGTACCGGGAACTCAGCAAAAAGCCATCCCTTGATGCACGAAAGAAGGTAGCTATTGCTTTTGCATCCCGAACTGCAATTCCGCGAGGAAAAAAACTCACCGAGCAGGAGATGGAAATGCTCATCGATCAGCTTTTTGCTTGTGAAGAACCCTATCACGATCCGCTCGAAAAACCGACTCTTATCACCATGTCTATGGATGAGATGAAACGGCGGTTTCGGTAAATACGCCGGACAGCCTGTCCGGCAGGAAATGGTTGAGAAGAGCTTTAAGTTTTGTTGATTAGTTATTTTAGAATTAAACAAAGAATTACTGGACGTAAAGTTGGGTAGTAACGGGCAAGCTGCCCGTTGTACCAGTGTACGCCGGACAGCTTGTCCGGCAATGAGGAACCTGAGATCTGGAAGCCCTGTTGATCTAAGTTCCAGTGTTGGTTAGTAACAAGCACCCCTTGTACTTATAAAAAACTCTCCAAGAATTCAGATTTACAATATGTATGTTGCCAATCTTGCCAATTCTCAATCAATTTTGCTTTAACAGGATTATTGATTGTATAGCGAATGATATTTTCTAATTCTGAATTATTTCTAATCAGATGATCATAACTTTCCTCATGCCAAAAAGCTCCTTCTCTATCTAATACTCTATTCGCCTGGAGACCCGTATATGATTTTAGATTCTGTAAAATTTTTGTGATAGGAGGAAGGCTTTGCTTGTGTTTTTCTATTGGTTCATTTTCAGAATGCTGAAAAACCATATGAACATGATTACTCATAATACAATATGCATACAGATCGTATTTTTGACCATCCCGGTAATGGATAGATTCCTTAATAATTTCGGCAACAATTGGTTTTTCTAACCATTTAGGTCCGCTGCTGCAATTATCGAGTAACTTTTCATATTTCTTGAAAAATTTTGATTCAATTTTCTTTTCAAGATCCAAGTTATTTTCTGACTTATCATTGATCAATTTTTGATGCTCTCTTCTTAATAACTGTAAACTTTTGACCACGTGGATCGGGAGAGAACCAGCTAACCGAAAGGTGATAAAATATTCAGCCCCGGGAATTTGCCAATGAGGTAGTTTTCTCTTGTAATATTCCATTCTTGAGATTTCTTAATGAAATGAATATTTGTTTTAATGATTTGAAAAGCAAATGTATGCAGACCTACCTTTACAGCCGGGAAAGGTTGAGAAGAACTTTAGGGTATTATGACCAGGTATAGTCTGCTTAAAGATAAGAAAATACTTTTTTTCAAAGTTGATCAGTAACGGGCAAGCTGCCCGTTGTACATTTCTCCAACATATTAGTTGCTTCTGAGTTCTCGACTCGTTTATTTCGAGGTACTTTTAAATCATCATCCACAGGACTTCGTTCGTGAATATACTAGCAGTTGAACCATTTTATAACGGATCACACCGGGCTTTTTTAAAGGGCCTTCAGAACCATTCCTCTCATAATATTATCCCTATCAAATTGGATTACCGCCGATGGAAATGGCGCATGCATGGTGATTCGGTCAAACTTGCGGAGATGTCGGCTGAGATAAAAGAGGACATTGATCTTTTATTGGTGAGCAGCATGACGAATTTACCGGCTTTTCTTGCTCTCACCAATCCCCGATTTGCACACACTCCTAAAATTATGATGATGCACGAAAATCAGCTTACGCAACCGATGCCGGAAGGGGAGGAACGCGATATCACATACTGCTACATCAACTATTTGAGTATGCTTTCTGCGGATAAATTGCTGTTTTCAACCAAATTTCACCTGAATGATCTTTTGGAAGCATTGCCGGCATTTCTTGAAAATTTTCCGGATGATAAACACTACAATACAGTAGATAAGATCAAAGATAAAAGTACAGTGATGTATCCCGGGCTGGATTTGAAAGTTTTTGATGATCAACCCGATACGCGAAAGAACAATAAACGACCGGTGATTGTTTGGAACCAGCGCTGGCAGTTTGATCGCAATCCTGCCATGTTTTTTAAAGTTCTGAATCGATTAAACGATATTGATCTTGAATTCGACCTGATCCTGGCCGGTGACTCCAAGCATAAAAAACCCGATGAGTTTGAAAAAGCCTGGAAACGGTTCGGAGACCAAATCACACATTTTGGATATGTGGAGGATGTTGAGAGCTACAGTAAACTTCTTCACTCCGGCGATATAGTGGTTTCAACGGCAACCTATGAATTTTTCTGTGTAGCAATTATGGAAGCGATTTACTGCGGGTGTCACCCTTTGGTACCGAACCGGCTGCACTATCCTGAGCTTATTCCCGAAAGTTTACATAATCCCCTTCTGCATGCTCCGGTTTTGTATGATACGGAAGATGACCTATTCCACAATCTCAAAAATCTGTTAACCGGAGAGACGAAACCCTTGCCGAAAGCATCCCTTCAAAATATCAACAAGCATTTGGAATGGAGCCAGATGATTGATCGATACGATTCTCTTTTTGATGAATTGAAAGAGACGAAAAGCGTCGCTTCGTTCTAATTTCTCAGTATCCGAAGTGATGATTGTTCAGTCAGAAGTTAGCAACTGTTTCCGGTTCTTCTCCAAACTCCGTCATCGCACTTAAGAATACTCCCGCTCAAACAGATTTTCTCACCATGATCATACCATTTTCCCCATTGGCATTGTTGGTTCATTATTTTATCGGATGATTCAATAGGAGACCGATCTGCTTTTGGTACATTTTCATCAACTTGGTGGATGGTTTCTTTCTCTTTACTCATCTAATTCTCCCAGATCTCAGGTTAGTAGTTCTTCGTAAACAATTTATTTACTTATTTTTTAGATGATGTTCTATTTTTTTAAAAAAAATTAATTGTTAAGCTCTCGAATAAATTCGGGTGTGGCAGGATCCCCCTTAAAGAAGTCGCCTCGTTTTCCTTCGCTAAGTGCCCATCGGTCTATCCAGGAAATTCCCCAATTCCCATAAGAAGTGACAGGATGATTGTAGGCTTCATCTTTCAAAATTTCACTCTGCGAGACAAATACATATCCATTTTCTTGATACATCTCAGCCAATTCATCCATGTAGTGAGCATTCAAAAGGTTGGCATGCGTGAGAAGGGTTTGGTTGATATTTCTGCCAAATAACTCTTGAGATTGTTGCTCAAAGTAGAGCAGTTTCTTTTCCATATAATCAACATAGGTTGAGCCGATCTTATTCATCAATAAAGAATTCCCATCCACATAGGCCCTGTGATAGGCAAGGGCAAATACGTAATCTTCATTGTCTATTGTAACGGGCGCTTCGGTATATCCATGTTCATGTAAGAAATTTTTTAATGAATCTGCATGAGATTGCCGAAGCCCCATTCGTAGATATGGGTGACGAAAATACTTGTACTCTTTTCCATATTTCTCAGCCAGAGGCGATGTTATTTTCTCTCCTTTGATGATATCATCGGTAAACTCATCAAATGAAACCTCATGATAATTGGGGTGGGAATATGTGTGATTCCCAAGGTCAAGTCCGTTCTTTAACCAAATTTCGAGAAGTTGTACCTGAGAAGAATCGAGCTTTTCATCCTCATACAATTTTTCCTCATTCACATATCCAATGGCCGGAATATCGTATTTGTTAAAGGTATTGATCAGGTCAATTGTGATCTCCTTCGCAAAAACCGGTTCGTCAATTCCATAGGTAACAGTTGGTAGATCGTCAACAGTGATGCAAATTTTTTTGTCCTGTGCATCTGCAAAAGAAAAAATCAGGCACAGTAAAATGGTAAATGAATATTTCATCTGTCTTTTAAATGAATCGGGATGTAAACTTCCTCCTCCGAATTGGGATTGTCGGCTTGGTAATTCTCATCCATAATTTCAAAATGTGGTCTGTTATCCAACTCATACTCAGAGTTGGGAAGCCATTGTCCAAAAATAAATTTCGAGGTTTCGGGAAAAGTATCCGGCGTTCCTTTGTGAATGAATCGTGCGTACTTCCCGGGTGCTAATGTGAATAGCTCAAGATCATCCGGAATATTCTCAACTGATTCAATTTCTACAGCCGCCCATTTTTCAAAGAAGGTTTGAGGTGTAAACTGAGTAAACTCAAGATTTTCATCAAACAATTGAATGGAGTAGAAATCGCTGTTTTTGCGATGGAGTATCTCATTAACCCTCGGCTTGAAAGTACTCCACAATTCGAACGTCCTGTTTTCTGAAAGCGAGGTTCGGATTTTCAACCCTGCCAGCTTTCTCTCTTTGATGGTAATAATCTCGGGTTCTTTCATGTTTTTTGCATGGATTAAATACTACAACCGGTTAGAAAATTCTGAGTAATGGACGCGCATCAATCGGGGAGAATGGCCATGGAATGGATATCAAAATAATGACCAACGCAATCGTAAACCATACAGCGAGTGTCTTGAATTTCCGAACATCTTCCGAAGCCCGTTTTGCTTTGGCTGATCCAACGGTAATCAGCACAATTGCAATAATCATCATGATGCTGTGTTCCATCCCATAAAACCTGACGCTGCTTTGTCCCACAGCTTCTCCAAAGTTCTGAAACAAACTGTGAATAATGGGGCTGATAGCGTATAAAATCAGCCCGACAAGCAATTGAATGTGAGCGATAATCACCGTGATATTTCGAATCTTATCATTTCGGGGTGTATACGACAGATTTGAAAACCAACCTTTGTACGCCATAATGATCGAATAGATCAAACTAATTAAAACAAACCAGCGAAGAAGTGAATGGAGAACTAAAGAGATTGAATAGAACATGTAAGGTTTTCGACTTGGGTTGATTCAAATTTATTGAGCAGTTAATCTAAGAATAAATGATCAGGGATGCCGACGATATCATAGATTATATTATATGCACCTTTCAAGGAAAACATACCTTCTCATCAACCATTTTTTGCATGATTTTTCATGAATTCATCTTTGGTGAGCCTGTATTGAATGACGGTATAATATTCATCGGCTTTTTTGATATGATCGACCAATTCCCCCTCTTTAATCATCCCATTCTTAATCATAACCTTGCCGGATGCGGGATTGTCAATCATGTGAGTGGCAAAAATTTTACGAAGTCCGATCTGTTCAAACCCGAATTCCAAAATTTTACCGGTGGCTTCCGTTACGTAGCCGTTGTTCCAAAATGGTTCGCCCAGCCAAAAACCCAGTTCAGCATGATTAAATCTGGAGTTAACACGCAATCCAATTCCACCCATAAATTTGTCATCGGTTTGTTTACAGATTGCAAATACAAAGTGATTTTTATCCTCAAACCCTTGGTTAGCCATGTTAAGCCAGGAAATGGCATCTTTTTCCTGATAGGGGTGAGGAACGTTCAAGGTCATTTTTGAGATTTGCGGATGATTTGCGTATTCAACCAATTGTGGAATATCTTTTGCAACAGGCATCCGCAAACGCAACCGCTTGGTTAATATGACGGGTAAAGAGTTCAAAAATGATTAAAGTTGTTTGTAAATAAGGGCCCTTCAACAAATCATGCTTTCAAGAATGTTGTAGAATTTGCAGGATAGATACAAGCAAACTTTTATTGTGAAGAGAAAACCGTTTAAAGCTTACACTGCGACTGCAGCTTTGTCTTTAGGCACTTGCGTTTGCACCAATACAGCCCCAAAAACAGCTAAGATTGCTCCTATGGCGAAGGGTGCAACAAAGCCAAAACGGATAGCATACCCTGAAAGAACTGTTCCGAACGATATGCCGATGCCGAATGAAACAGTTAAAACAGAAAGCTGAGCTCCAACCTGTCCTTTTTTAGCGAGATCACCGGCCAAGGCAAGAGCCGGGGCAAACACGGCTGCCGCGCAAATTCCTTGCAAAGCCCGTGCGATGATCATCTGTAAAGGAGTTGTTACTAACCCTTCAGCGAATGTGATAGGAGCGAGAAAAACAAGACCTGTAACAATAAATATTTTCCGTCCATAGGTATCGCTGAGTTTACCGATGATCGGTTGCATGATTGCAAGCATTCCAATGAGTGCACTGAACTCAATTGCAAACATGAAAGCCCCTTGAGAAAGACGTTGATTTACCGTTGGTTCTATGGAGGCCAAAAGCGCAAATCCTGCACTCATAATGAATGTTGCCAACCCAAGCGTAAAGATGGGATCGAGAAGCCTTCCGGATTTATCGGATGTAAAACGTACAACCATTTTTTTATCACTGGGTTGTGTTTCTTCCGGATCATCAACTAACCATAGTACCAAAATTGTACTGATAAAAGCTGCAAATCCCGCAACACAAAACGCAGCCACAAAGCCATTTACTTGCCCGACAAGTGGCAGGGTGTAAGGTCCTGCTTCAACCAGAATTCCGCTTGCGAGCGGACCTGTCCCGAAACCAATCAATCTAAAAGAATTATAGACGCCCATATTGCTTCCGCGGCTTTCGCGTTTGCTCACTTCGCTTACAAGGGCAATACTCGCGGTAATTGTTAAGGCTGCAGCAATTCCCTGAACCGTTCGAATCAACAAAAGGGTTGTATAGCTGTGAGCCAGGATGTACAACAGATTGGTAAACATGAAAACGATGAGCCCAAGTAGAACAAACAACCTGCGCTTCCCGATTCTATCCGAAATGCGGCCGGTAAAGGGTTGGCAAAAACTGCTGATCAGACCAAAAAGCCCTAAAACAATTCCTGTGATGAGGGATTCTGAAAGGCCTAAAAAATCTCCGGTTATATTCCCGCTTGCGATGTAGAGGGGTAAAACTACAATCAAAAAAGAGTTGCCCATTGCATCTGCCATTCGGGCAAATCCCAAGGCGATCACTCTCCTGTCAATTCCAAAGATGTCCGTTAGTTCGTTTCTTTTTGAAAGGTTCATTAATCAAGATGATAACAATTAAGTAGTCGAAACGAGACTATCTTCGGATGCGTTCCGATGATATGGAGTTAGTAAATTTGCTTTCATCTCTCTCTTTCTCTCTTGTAGACTATCGAACGGAACGCAGGATGTAAAACCACAGAAATACAAATCTTAAACTTTCTGTATTTCTGTGGCTGAAGTATATCTATTTCCATACCCCGAGAATGGCTCCCATAATGGTAAACGTTACAATCCAGTAGCCTCCGTTGATTAAAATGTATTTCCAGGGGCGCTGCTCAAAAAGGCTTGTAACGGCCTGCGCAAAAAAGATCCAGCCGAAACCGGTCAGAAATCCATAGAGTGTTCCTTCCGAGAGTCCGATAGAAGGATCATTCAAAAACATGCCAAGACAGTACGCCATAATGAGTTCGAAGATAAAGGCCAGTCCAAAAATTTTTCCCATGTTAGCTTGCTGTACTTTTTCTTCTGATAAACCGGCGGCACTCAGCCAAGCTTTACCAAATAGAGGTCCATACCAAAGCCAGCCAACAAGAAAAGTAGACAAAGTTGCAACCAATACAGCCCAGAGATTCAGAGTTGATGTATCCATAATAAGCTCCAACGATTTGATTGTGGTTTGAGTGATTCCATAGATATACAGAAAAGTTTCTACATATACTAAGGACTGTTGACGAGGTCAGGTAAAGGGATCTGCTTTTAAACCGAGAAATTCAAAAGAAATATGCCAAGTTTTTTTAAAGAAAATTGAAGGATTCATTGTTTAAATTTTTTACAATGAATAAAAAGGACGTAAAATTTCACCAAAATAATTGGATTATTGAGTGACTTTCCTATTTTAGATTCAATTATTGACACGCTTGTCCGAAATACAAATATGAATAGTATTAGATAGCTGGAGCTGGCGGGATGAATAACATTAACAGATCTATAAATCGATAAATCTACTAATATGAGTGAACAAGTAAATAAACGCGTTCTTTTCTTAGGAAGCTGTTTTGCACTAATTACCACTGCATTCACCTTTGCCATTCGGGCAGGTATATTGCCACAACTGGGGGATCAGTTTGGTCTTACGGCCGAGCAACTTGGCTTCATTAATTCTATGTGGTTCCTGGGATTTCCGATCTCAATGATACTTGGGGGTATTTTTTATAACTCCATCGGTCCCAAGAGAATCATGCAGTTTGCCTTTTTGGTACACACGTTAGGAATTATTCTTACAATCTATGCGGGCGGATACACCACACTTTTGATATCTACTTTGCTGATTGGTTTAGGAAACGGTTGTACAGAAGCGGCCTGTAACCCGATGATTGCCGATGCCTATGAGGGGAACATGATTGATAAAATGCTCAACAGATTTCATATGTGGTTTCCCGGCGGAATTGTTTTAGGAAGTCTGATATCCAAATTTATGACGGACTTTTCTCTAGGCTGGGAAGCACAGATGTGGATCATCATGATTCCGACAATTATTTATGCCGCACTTTTCTGGGGACAACGATTCCCTGAACCGAAACTGGAAGAGATGAAATCACTCGCATCCAATGTGAAGGCGTTGTTTAGCCCGGTTTTCCTATTCTTGTTCTTCTGTTTCGCATTGACAGCTATTTCAGAATTCGGTCCGCAGCAGTGGACGAGTATTGTGCTCTCTGCAAGTGGCGCAAGTCCAATGTTGATTCTTGCTCTTGTAACCGGATTGATGGCGGTAGGTCGATGGTTCGGTGGTCCTGTGGTTGAGACTATCGGTCAACCCGGTGTTCTTCTGGGCGGCTCCATATTTACAACGATTGGTATTTACCTGTTTAGCGTTTCCACAGGAGCCATGGCTTACGTGGCAGCTATCTTTTTTGCGATTGGTGTCTGTTATTTCTGGCCGGTAATGTTAGGTACCGGTGCAAAACTTGCACCCAAAACCGGGGCTTTAGGACTTTCACTTTTAGGCGGAGTTGGTATGTTTTCGACCGCTATTTTCCAGCCTATCATTGGTAATTGGATTGACAGTTCCCGTACAACGTATGCTCAAATGGGGCTCAGCGGAAATGAATTGAGTCTGGCTGCCGGACAGGCAACCCTCGCGAAGGTAGCGATCTTTCCGGCTATCCTGGTGGTTCTCTTCACTATCTTTTATTTCTGGCAGAAAAAAGCCGATGTTAAAACCGTGGATGAGATGGCAGCCGAAGAATCTGCAGGAGCTGCTCCAACGGCTGCTGATCCGGCTACAGGCTGATTCAATAATTAGAATTAGAAAAGGAAATAAATCGATGTCTCCGGAAACTCAAATCCGGGGCATCGATTTTTTTTTTTATCAGGGGAGTGTTTAGATTATTAGGAGAGAATTTACTTAAGTGTTTTCAGACTTTTAGTAAACCGCGGAAACCTCTGGCGGCAAAATAAGCGTCCACTCCGTTATGGTAGACGAAAACGTTGCCGTACCGAAAATCACCAAAGAGTGCGCCGCCAAGTTTTCTAATATCCGAAGGCGTTTTCAACCAGCTAGATGTTTTTGTATCGAAATTTCCAAGCGTTTGAAGCTTCCGGTATTGCCCTTCAGTCAGGAGTTCAATCCCCATGTCTGCTGCCATATCCACGGCGGTATTATCCGGTTTGTATTTTTTCCTTGATTCAAGTCCTTCGCGGTCGTAACAAACACTTCTGCGGCCTTTCGGGCTTTCAGC
>CAYRDO010000055.1:0-16615 GCA_964422985.1 uncultured Rhodohalobacter sp.
GTGATCCTGATGGTTTTCTGTTTTGTCGCTGTGCCGTTTATGGTTGTACCCTCTTTTTCTGCGATTACCGAAGGGATGGTTCCGGGAATTCCGGATACCCAGGGAGCCAACCGATTGGTTGCGGCAATGGCCGGTACTACATGTTCTGCAGCTGTCTTTATTATTCGAAGTACCGTTGTTTCCGAAAAAGGGTGGGGCATTCAGCACTTAAAACATG
This sequence comes from uncultured Rhodohalobacter sp., assembly GCA_964422985.1. GTDB lineage: Bacteria > Bacteroidota > Rhodothermia > Balneolales > Balneolaceae > Rhodohalobacter. The sequence goes on from CAYRDO010000055.1 coordinate 218, forward strand.
AAAAGAAAGATGCATTGGTATCCGCCTCGGTCATGGTTTTGTTGAGTGCAGTGGTGATGGCAGTTGGTGCCGGTACATTACATGTGATGGGATTAACGATGGAGACAACTCTGGAAATGATTCGCCTCCTGGAACCGATTGGAGGAGATTATGCGGCTTTCTTATTGATTATTGGAATCGCCGGAGCCGGGCTATCCACGATTTTTCCAATTGTATTAATCGCTCCATGGTTGGTAGCAGATTACATGGGATGGGAGAGGGATATCCAATCACCCATGTTTAGAACGTTGATTATTGCCGGGCTTCTTTTTGCATTCGGATCTGTATTCCTGGAGCAAACACCACCGGTATTGATGGTCATTTCACAGGCATTTCAGGCTACTATTTTGCCTGCTGTTGCCATTCCGGTTTTTTATCTGTTGAACAAATCAAGCCTGATGAGTAAAGAGTACCTACCCTCAAAAGGTAAAAATTCAGGTTTGGTCGCCGTGATTCTATTCTCTCTCATCACGACATACTTTGCAATTTTAGGATTTTTATAAAATTGAAGGCTCAAAGAAGAGATCTATCATCAAGAGTTCTTATTAACATTGCATAAGTAATTCGAAAGATTTTCTATTCAGTGAGTGTAAGTTCTCTTTTCAAGCCATAATTTGGAACCGGTTTCATGAAGTAAAAGATGGCATCGGGATTGAATTCGTCTATTTTATAAAAAATGATCACTGAAAGATTTTTTAAAGAATGACATCCAGAAGAAAATTTCTCAAAAACACGATTCTCTCATCTACTTTAATGCTTCCGGGAGTGGTTAAAACGGGGGCAGATTTTTTATCGAAAAAGCAGCAAAAATCAGCCCATAAACCGCTTTTTCTTTCAACATGGAATCACGGAAAGCCGGCAAATGAAAAGGCCTGGAATGTTTTACGAAATTCAGGCTCTATTTTGGATGCCGTTGAAGAGGGCGTAAAAGTGACCGAGGCTGATGTTCGAAGTCGTTCGGTTGGTTTGACCGGGTTTCCCGATCGGGATGGAATTGTTACACTGGATGCATCTATCATGGAGGGCTCGGGTGATTGTGGATCGGTTTGTTTTGTAGATCGAATTAAACATCCCATCACACTTGCCAGAAAAGTGATGGAAGAAACGCCCCATGTGATGTTGGCCGGTGAAGGAGCCCAGCAGTTTGCTGTTTCCCAGGGAATGCCGCTTGAGGATGTTGAGATGCCAGAAGACGTAAAAAAGGAATACGAAGAATGGAAGGTGAAATCAGAATATAATCCTGAAGCCAATTCAGAAAATCATGATACGATTGGGATGATCGGTCTGGATGAAAATGGAAACCTGGCTGGATCGTGCACTACGAGCGGGCTTAAATTCAAAATGCACGGACGTGTGGGCGACAGCCCGATTATCGGCGCCGGTCTGTATGTGGATAATGAAGTTGGCGCAGCCACGGCAACCGGAATGGGGGAGACCATTATCAAAGTCTGCGGAAGTTTTCTGGTGGTTGAGTTGATGCGCCAGGGACGAACTCCACAGGATGCTTGTGAAGAAGCGATTGATCGTTTACTGCAAAAGACTCCTTTCGAAACAGATGATGAACTTCAGGTTGGATTTTTAGCGATCGATAAAAATGGCGATCACGGTGCGTATGCGGTTCAATCCGGCTTTACATATGCGGTTCATCATGAGGGCGGGAATTTTGTAGAAAGGTCAGACAGCAGATATAAAACATTGGAGGAATGGTAAGAACGGGAAAAATGCCTAAAAAAATAGTTCTTGAAGCCCCGGTATTTGATGTTGATTCAGCCCTGAAAGCGGCTGAATATGGAGTCGATCGACTGGAGTTATGCTCTACCTTTTCTGATGGCGGTCTGACTCCGGGACCCGGTTTATTATCCTATCTAAAATCAAAAATAGACATTCCTGTTTTTGTGATGATTCGTCCGCGTGGCGGTGATTTTGTATCCTCAGCCAAAGAGGTCGAAGTGATGAAAAAAGAGATCGAGATATTCTCCTCACTGAAGGCCGATGGTTTTGTATTTGGAGTTTTAAACGATGACGGATCCGTCAACAAAGATGTTTGTAAAGAGCTAATTGGAAAAGCCGGAGATAAGCCCTGCACATTTCACAGGGCATTTGATGTTTCATCAGATCTGAATCAATCTCTGGAAGATATTATTGAATGTGGATTCCGGCGAATTCTTACATCAGGCGGAAGAAAAGATGTCTTTTCCGGGCTCATCAAAATAAAAGAGTTAATGATTCAGGCAGAAGATCGCATCAGCATTATGCCCGGAGGGGGAATGAAACCGGAATTTATAGCCGCATTACGACAAACCGGATTTTTAGAAGATGTGCATGCAAGCTGTAAGAAAATTGAACGGGCACCGGGCAGATATCAAAGTGAAGAGTTACAGTTTACAATCGATGGTTTGGAACCCGATGAATTTTTATCGGTAGACAAAGAAAAAGTAGAAGGTTTTAAGCGTCTTCTCTGAAACCATTTTGAATTATTAAAAAAGATATTAATTATTGGGCGCCAATATATTGAATGAAACTGACTCTCAAGCTGTTAGATCATTCAGACACGGAAACCAAAACACAAAGAAAAATGATGAAATATCTTTCAGTTAGCTTACTAACTATTTTCTTGCTGGCATCTTGCAGCCAGGGAGAAATGTCGGACTCAAGTACGGAATCAGAAGGAAACATGGACCAGGAAACCGTTGAAACGGCACCTGAAATTACCAAAGCAACTGCGGTAATTAGCCCAACAGAAGGAAATAATACAGCCGGAGTTGTAACATTTACCCAAACAGATAATGGTGTGCGTGTTCAAGCAACTGTTACAGGTTTAGATCAAGAAGCACGCCATGGATTTCATATCCATCAATATGGCGATTGCAGAGCGGCGGATGGTACATCAGCCGGTGGACACTTTAACCCTGAAGGCGTAGAGCACGGAGCCCCAACAGATGATATTCGTCATGTTGGAGATCTTGGAAATTTACCGTCTAACGCACAGGGAACTGCCGATGTGGATTTTGTTGATACCCATGTTGCGTTAAGCGGTCCCCACTCAATTCTGGGACGAGGTGTAGTTGTACACGCCGGTGCCGATGATTTCGAATCTCAGCCAACCGGTGCTGCAGGATCCCGATTGGCATGCGGAGTAATCGGCGTTGCAAATCCTGATATTGTAGTTGAATAAATATCATGGATAGAAGCAACCGTAATTTTAGATTCGATGAAAACCCGGAATATAATTTCCGGGTTTTTTTATATCTCCTACAGTCATTTCAGAAAAAAAGCTTTTAGGGTTTGGAAAATGGGCTTCTGAAATGATATTTTAAATAGAGTTCGTTGAATTATGCTCAATTCTTATCCATGCATCAGGCTTTTTTAAAAACACTCTCCTTCTTACTATTATTGATTTCTGTTCCACTTCATGGGCAGGACGTTCCTGCAATGGAGGGAAATTGGTTTGGCTACATTGAGGTCGATAATCAGGAGATGAGAATTGAGATCACCTTTACCTACAGCGACAATATTCTGGATGGAACAATCGATATTCCGGATCGCGGTACATTTACGATCCCAGTAGAAGTAATCGATACAAATAACAACGAGTTTGTTTTTCAATATGAAACCGGGCAGGGGCCGGCTGTTTTTTACGGAAGCGTAAATGCAAAGAAGGATAAAATTTCAGGGGAGTTTGAAGAATCCGGTAATGTATTTCCTTTTACATTAAATAAACGGTCGTTAGGCGGTGTTTTTACGGATCTTCCAGAATCGGATATTACTATACAAACAGAAAATGCTGAGATTGGAGGAAGCCTGATTTTAAGAGAACAGCGTTCACCACTGGTGATTTTGGTGTCGGGATCTGGTGGAGAAAGTCGAAACCAGGAAATTGGAGGATTCAAGACCTTTCAACGATTATCTACACGATTGTATGAAGAGGGATATTCCTCATTTCGGTATGATGATCCCGGGATTGGGGAGTCAACCGGAAGCAGTGATGTAACACTGCAAGAGATGTCTGAAAACCTGGAGGATATGATTAAATACCTGAGAAAGGAATATGCCGAAGATATTTCGGGAATCCTTTTACTAGGACATAACCAGGGTGGAATTGTGGCATCTATGGCTGCGAATGAAAGCGAAGTAAACGGAGTGATTCTGGCTGCCACGCCATTTGTATCCGGCGATGAAAATATCGCTCAACAAATTCAAAAAATTGCTGAAATCAAAGGTGTTTCGGATGAGATTGTGAAGCAAAATCTGGAATTTCAGGAAAAAATATATGAGGTCGTTCGTGAGGACGGAGATTGGAAACCGATTGAAGATGAACTTGCAACGAGACTTCAAAGCCAAATTGAAGAATTGCCGCTTGAACATCAAAATGCGTTGGGCGATATGAGTTCGTTCATTCAAAGTGAAGTTGACCGACAGCTTGAAACGGCAAAAAGCCGTTGGTTTAAATCCTGGATTGAAACAGATCCCATTCCAGTTTTTGAGCAGCTTGAAGTTCCTGTGTTAGCTGTGTTTGGAGCGAAGGATTCTCAGGTACTGCCTCACCCCAATTCGTCTAAGGCAGATTCACTTGCATCCGTATCTGATATATATTTTCAAACAGCCGTCGTGCCGGAAGCCAATCATTTTTTTCAGAAAGCAAACACCGGCATGCCATCCGAATATGGAATGCTTGAAAATGAATTTGCGGCAGGTTTTATATCACAAATCGATCAATATATTGGTTCTCTTCAGTTCAGAGCCCCCAACTAAGTTCGGATTTTTCTATTGTTGACGGCATCATTCCATGCATCTCTTGTACCATAGTTGTGGTTCTGTAGACTATACCTTCGTATCATACATCCATGACAAAACTGAGGAAATTGATTGCATTTAGATCAATCTTTTTTAAAGGTATATTTTATGACTGTGATATTACTGCAGTCGATGAAATATCAAAACTTGAATCAAGAAACGCATAATGAAAAAATTTGCCACACTTCTATTATTTCTAATCATCTCAGGAGTCGCTGCGGCTCAACCCTCGTTAAACGGAAACTGGGAAGGCGCTATTACCATCCAGGAGCAAGAGCTTGGAATTATTTTTCATATTGAGGGGGAAGAGGGGAATTTCTCAGGAACCTTAGATATCCCCGCGCAAGGGGCGAAAGGCCTTCAGTTAATTTATGTGGTAACACGCGAAGATTCAGTTTTAACGGGTTTTAATACGGGATCCGGAATTGGAGAATTTAAAGGACAGTTCGTTAGTCAAAACAGAATTGAAGGTAGATATATACAATCTGATTCTGAATTTTCATTCCAGGTTGAACGGCAAAATCCATCTGCGGTAGATGTTGTTGATCCGGGAGCCGGCGAGGAGCTCATTATCCACAATGAAAATGTTAATATCGCCGGAACGTTGGTGGTTCCTCAGGAGGTCACTCAACCGCAATTGGTGATTTTACTTTCGGGAAGCGGGGCTCAAAATCGGGATTCTGAAATTATGGGATTCAAACCATTTGCAGATATAGCCGAGTATTTGAAAATGCAGGGAATTGCAAGTTTTCGGTTTGATGATCGCCAGATCGGACGTTCGACCGGCAGTTTTTCTGATGCCAGTCTGGATACACTCGCTTCTGATGTGAATTCCATCATCCGTTTTTTGCAGGATTCGGTGAGTACCCAGTTTGGAGATATTACGCTTCTTGGCCATAGCCAGGGTGGAATTATTGCGGGAGAGGTAGCTCAGTCAAATCCGAATGTAGACAAGCTGATTTTGATAGCTTCGCCAACCGTTTCTATGATGAGAATTTTGCGATATCAGGTTCAGCATTCATACGAGCAGATTCAATTGCCTGAAGATGTCATCCAGCAAGAAATTTCAGCCCGCGAAAATCTTATGAAGGCTATTGTGGATGGAACCGGAGTAGAAGAAGCCAGGCAATCTTATCAAAATGCATATCGGCTGGTTTTGAATTCCTTGTCAGAAGAGCAATTAGAGGCCCTTCCAGACGACAGAACTGGTTTAGTAAACAGGCAAACCAATCAATTGGTATCGTTTTATAGTTCACCACAATTGCGGTCTCTCTTGTTTTATGATCCGGCGGAAGATCTCTCGGAATTGACCATCCCGGTACTCTTGCTTTTTGGAGGGAAAGATTCTCAAGTGCCAGTTGAGCTGAATGAGACACCGGCTCGTGATGCACTCAGGGAAGCGGGAGTTGGGTTTGAGATATCTGTTTTAGAAAATGCGAATCATTTATTTCAGGAAGCAAATACAGGCGAAGTACAGGAATATTCAGAACTTGATAAGGAGTTTATCGAAGGGTTTTTATCAACCATTTCTTCGTGGTTAAGCACTCATTAGAAACAGGGCTGTTACTCTGTGTCTTTTTCATCCTCTTCATCACCCTCATTTGAGTGCCGGCGGCGTATCATGATGGCGCGAAACCAGAGAATTCCAACTCCAATAAAAGGTATGGCGTAGATTAAAAGCCCAATAGGTCCGATTGTGCCATCCGGTGTAGCCTCTACTTCTGAGTAGAGTTCTTTGCTAAATCCTTCGCCTTCTATCTTAACTCGTAGAGTCCAGAATTCGCCCTTATCGAATTCAACCTCAGTCCAGTAACGGGCACCTGTTCTGGATCGTTGTTCTTCGAACGAATACACTTTCTCGTCGAGGCGACCGGAAACAGGTTCAACTCCAATCTCAACAGAGGAGATATCATCTATGGCATGGTCTTCCTCTTTGGGATCAAATACAACAAAGAAGGTACCAATGCCAATATCCGGATCGGTCCACACGGAGACGAGATATGGGCCAACCTCCTCATCAATAATAATTGCAAACGGAGGTCCTTCATGAGCCTGAACGGGTGTAGAAAGAAGAAGTATCCAAAGAGCTAAAAAAAACGAAGCCCAGCTAGATTTCTTTTTATTTTTCGTGATCAATGTGTTTGCCATCATAAAAAATTATATCAAAAAAAGATCAACCACCGCCGAGAAATGTGCCTCGCATCTCCATCGGTTGATTCAATAGCCATAGGGCAGAAATAAATAAAATTACACATAAAATTGCCCACGGAATAAAAGCCTGCCATCTTCGATCATAATAATTCTGTTCTGAAATTCGATAAGTAACCAAAAGCGATCCGAACAAACCGAGAGATAAAAAACCGAACTCAAGCGGATAAACGAGACCTGTAGAGAAACCGGTCAGGCGCCAGTTGGGTTCGCCAAATATTGCGAATCCCCAATCGGCAAACAGACTTTGAACAACTGGTACAAATGTCCAGATGCCCGTTAAAAAATGAAAACTATAGTGGGCCACCCATAAACCAAATCCGAAGGGAACAAGAGCAAATGCATATCCGGTAATGATCGAGACAAGGCTATCGTCCGTGTTGGTAAGTTGGCGAAGCGAGTATGCGGCTAATCCCATCAAAACGGCCGGTTCTACCACCAGCAAGAAAAAAAAGAGCGTTCCCAGTACCGGAATCTCGGATGTTGTATTCATCAAATCGGCAAGCCAACGCTGAACCGCATATACGGGACTTACCATCCCAAAGGCATTTAACAAGGCTCCAAATGCAAAAATAAGTGCGAGAATAGAGATATCTTTACGGTTGGAAAATCGTCCGATGCCAGACCTTCGCTCCTCTGCCCAAAGTTCTTCCCCGGGAGAACGGGTTGAAATTCCAACGTTATCATGCGGACATGCATACACGCAATCGAGGCAAAACGTGCAATCCATATTTCCGACTTTTCTGGGCTGAAAAAGTGCCAGCTCGCATCCACGTTGAACAATGTCCCACTGGTTTTCGGGATCGCGGGTTCCCTTAATGCAATCCAAGGTTTCACACTCGGCACATTTGTTGTAATCCTTCACTTTTACTTCTAATGGGGAAACCGTTGAAGAGATAAAATTGAATTGGCCGATCGGGCAAACATATTTACAGAATGAGGCCTTTTTAAAAAAAGCGTCTACTAGAAGAGCAGAAACAAAGTAGGCGATAATCAGCCAGGCGGTCCACCAGGGCGAACCCCAGAGATCAAACAGTTCATACGAAAAAAGAACCGCTACAAATAGCCCGATGGAAAGCCATTTATTTCGAAGCCATGGAGGCCAATTTCTAACAGGTTTGGAAAATTTTCTGGCTAGCTCGCGTGGAAGCATAAACGGGCAAGCCATGCAGAAAAAGTTACCCCCAATCAACAGCAAAAAAACCAGGATTCCCCGATAGTGTACCCACGTAAGAAGAGTGGAAAGATTTCGAGGTGCTAACTGGGGACCAAAGAGCCCGTGAAGTATCATCACGGCTGCAATAATCAACATGATGCTTTGCATGAACATGCGCGAGTATCGCCAGCGAAGAAATGATCCGATCAGGGGGAGGTCCAACAGATCAAAATTTCCACCGACATTCGTTGAACTACTCTTAGAACTCATTGCATATGCTTAAAACTCACTATTCTTGTGAAGAAACTCCCGGGACATCGATTTGTCGTTCAATAACTCTGTTATCGGGCAGCGTGGATTCAACAATAAAGAACCAATCGCCGCCCATGCTAAACTCAATAGGGGCCGAATATACACCCGGTTCTACCTCTTTAGCTTCGGCTATAACAGGTTGCATGCCCGGGTGAGACATATTGCCTTCAATGTTTACATCGGCATTTGTTAAGAGTTCGTTTGTACTGTCTCTGAGAGTAATTTCAAGTGTTGCCTGTCCCACGGATGGCGGGCTCGGCGTGATCTCCCAGTCAACCTGCACATCAGAATGATTGTCCCCGGAGGATTGACATCCCATCATTGAGAAGCAACCAATTACAAACATCACCAAACATAGTTTCACCCCGTTCCGATTACCCTTGAACAAATCTCGGTGAATCATAAAAGAAAATTTATAAGATGATCAGTGATCTATTTGGAAGATGCTTTCGGATGAACCACACATGAGCATTTGATATTTCCTTCCTCGCCCGGTGGCGGAAACATATGAAGATACATACCTATAATCATCGGAATGAAAACCAATGTATTGTAGATCAAGTGGAGTTCAACTCTTGGAATAAAAAACTGAACAAAGCTCATGGGTACGGGCGCGCCGGCCAGGTTGTACCCAATTACAGCCTGTACCTGTAACACAAAGTGTTCAATATGATGCCAAAATTGAATCCAGAAAGAGATCATCCACCATGTATATGCTTTTCCTGTAAAACCGGTTCGTAAAATCCACAATCCGATCAGCATAACAATGGCATATCCATAGTGCAAAATTTCGGATTTGAATAACGATGGGAACCAATATCCTACAACTCCCAAGGACTCGGGAATTGGCCAGCCCATCACATAGATTTGATAAGCTTGCACAAGATGTTCAGCCCAGTGAGCTAGCACAACCGCCATAAAAATTTGAAGGGATCGTTCGTGCCAAACAGTGTTTAGCGTTTCCATCATATTTACATACCAGGGCTTCGTAATCAACAAAGAATGAGTTGATGATCCCTGGGCAGCTTGTTCATGAGCCATATTGAGTGAGTTTGATATTGTTGGTAGTCAAGAGATCGATCGTAACAAACGCCAATGTAAGATCGATTTTTTTTAGCTCATTGATTATATAATGGATTCATGAAAATAACAAGTGGGTGACGTCAAAAAAATTTCTTGCTTCTCGTTTTTTATTTTCACTATTTCTTTCTGTTCTGTTATTCACTATTAAAACATCCTGAAAAGTGATGTTTAAATGGATTATAAACCGATTTTAAGAACGAATTGTAGGCAGAACACAGAATGTTAGCTGACTATACCTGAAACAAATCACAATTAATTACTATGAAAATTGGAAAATATTTCCGCTCAATGACCTTCAGTTCACTCGTTTTTTTCATGTTACTAACTTGTTATTCGAATGTTCTTTTCGGACAAACAAACTCTTCGGATGAAGCAGCACTTCCGGCATTTAAGTTTGGTGGATTTCTTCAACAGCAATTCATTGCGGATGAGACAGAAGGAACTGCCAACCAATTTTTGATCAAGCGCGCACGCGTGGGTGCAGTAGGGGTGCTCACGGACAAAATCAGTGTTAATCTGATCGGGGGCTTTGTAGAACCACCAGACAGAACCCCGGCGCTGGTTAATGCTTTTATCGATTTTGATATTCATCCGTTATTCCAGGTGAGAACCGGTCAGTTTTTACTGCCGTTTGGACTCGAAGGACCTGAACCAATTTTCCTGAATCCGGCTATTGAGCGCACAATGGCTATTCGAAGACTCAATACATTTCGGATGTTTCGGGATGTGGGAATCCAGTTCGGCGGCAGAAGTTCAGTTCTTAATTATAAGTTTGCAGTGGTAAACGGAAAAGGAGCAAACCAGGCAGAAGAGTTTGACCCTAAAGATGTGATGGGACGAATTGGTATCACTCCAGTTCAAAATTTTGAGATTGGTGGCTCTCTCCATCTCGGAAAGTTCCAGCCTGTAGCTGTTTCAGAAGATCATGAAGATCGCTTTCGGGCAGGTGTTGATGTGAGCTATACAGGAGATCCCGTTTTCTTCCGCGGAGAATATATAATGCGGGAAGATGATTTTGGAAACGGAAACTCTTTGAAAATGAATGGATGGTATCTGCTCGGGGGATATAAATTTTCAGATCAGTTCCAGGGAATTACCCGCTATGAGTTTTTTACACCCAATACCGATGGTGATGACAATGAACTGACCACCATCACGATTGGGGCTAACTACTATTTTGTGGGAAATACACGGATTTCTGTGAATTACGAAATCAGGGATGATAAGCTAAATCCTGAAGTAGGAAACTTGTTTACTGTACAAATGCAGGTGACTCTTTAAAAAATAATTCAACGGATGAGTGAACAAGCTGTAATTAGAATGTTACTTGATTACACTCATCCGATGAGTCCTTAGTAATGAAATTTTTAAAACTTCTTAATCTTCCGGCGTCCAATCTTTCATTTTATCCCGGACTACATCTGCAACCCTCGAGGCAGGAATTCGATCCTGAGTCATATCATCGCGGTATCGAATCGTTACTGTGTCTTCGCCTTCAGATTCCACACCATCGAAATCAACAGTGACACAGAATGGCGTTCCGGCTTCATCTTGTCGGCGATATCGTTTTCCGATTGATCCGGATTCATCATACAGAACTGTGAATTCTTCACGGAGGTCTTTTTCAAGTTTTCGGCCTAAATCCTGCAATTTGTCCTTCTTGATGAGTGGAAAGATTCCAACTTTGGTTGGCGCCAGTTTTGGATTCATTTTCAGAACGGTTCGCGTATCGCCATCTACCTCTTCTTCGCGGTACGCATCACAGAGAATCATGAGGGTGGTTCGATCCAATCCAACAGAAGTCTCAATCACATAAGGAATATATCGCTCCTGTTTCTGCTGATCGTAATATTCCATCTTCTTGCCGGAATATTCCTGGTGACGAGAAAGATCGAAATCAGTCCGGTTATGAATGCCTTCCACTTCCTGCCAGCCGATAGGATATTTGTACTGGATATCTGCCGCAGCCCGTGCGTAGTGAGCTAATTTATCCGGCGGGTGAGGGGCCGTTCTGAGATTATGTGCACGGACTCCCATTTTCTTGTGCCAGTTCAGCCGGGTCTCCAACCATTTTTCATACTCCTTTTCGTCTGTTCCGGGTTCAACGAAATATTGCATCTCCATCTGTTCGAACTCTCTCATTCGGAACACAAACTGTCGGGCGACCACCTCATTTCTAAATGCTTTCCCAATCTGTGCGATTCCAAACGGAACCTGAACGCGGGCTGTATCCATCACGTTCTTATAGTTCACAAAAATTCCCTGAGCCGTTTCAGGACGAAGATAAATCACGTCATCATCTCCGCTTGAAGTGGCTCCGTAATGTGTTTTAAACATCAAGTTGAACTGTCGTACATCTGTCCAGTCAAACGCACCTGAATCTGGAGCGCGAATTTCCTCCTCTATGATGATGTCATAGAGATCTTCACACACTCCTTTTCGTGTGCCTGTGGTATTTAATAGTCCCTGAACTTCATCAGCTTTATCATTCTTTCCATTCTCTCGCAGTTTTTGGATATGCTGTTCAATCAACATATCAGCACGGTACCGTTTTTTGGACTGCTTGTCGTCAATCATCGGATCGTTGAATCCCTCCACGTGGCCACTGGCCTCCCATGTTCGCGGATGCATAAAAATAGCGGCATCCAGCCCCACGATGTTATCGTTAAATTGGGTCATGGCTTTCCACCACTCTTGTTGAATATTTCGTTTAAGCTCCGCCCCGAGTGGACCGTAATCATACACAGCCCCGAGTCCGCCATAAATATCTGATGACTGGTAAATGAATCCTCTGGCCTTGGAGAGAGAAACAATTTTGTCGAGGTTGTCTAAGTGAGTAACTGACATCTGTTTTGAGAGTAAATATTAGTTATGATTATTAACTTCTTTTTGATACGATTCGTCATCGAATAAGTCTGGAAACTGCCAATAATAATTGACTTCGAAGAACTTATCAGATAACTGCCGTTTTTAAATAGATTGTAATTTCTGGCATGAAGTGGCAAAAGATAGCAATTTTCTTCCCTTTGATGAATCGATTGTCCAAATCATTTACTATTTTTACGCCTTTCGCAGATAAATCATAACAAAAAAGGTGATCAACCACCTGAAATTAATTTTTTATAACAGACTCACATGTTTAAAGCAGGAATTCTTGGTGCGACCGGAGCGGTTGGCCAAAAGTTTATTCGACTTTTAGAAAATCACGATTGGTTTAAAATTCAAGCGCTTGGCGCTTCAGAACGGTCTGCAGGTAAACCGTATAAAGAAGCAGCAAACTGGATTGAGAGTACACCGATGCCAAAGAAGGTAGCTGATCTGGAAGTTCGGAACTGTGTATCTTCTGATTTTGATGATGTTGATTTTGTATTCTCAGGACTTGATTCATCCGTAGCTTCCGAAGTTGAAAAGGAATTTGCTGAGGCTGGAATCCCGGTGATCAGTAATGCGAAAAATTACAGAACTGATCCCAATGTACCTTTGCTCATTCCGGAGGTTAATCCCGATCATATTGATTTGATCAAAACGCAAACATTTACGGAAGACGGTAGCGGTTGGATTGTAACGAACCCGAATTGTGTAGCTGTTCCTTTAACCATGAGCCTTCGACCGCTTTATGATAATTTTGGAATCAAAAGTTTGATTGTAACATCATTGCAGGCCATTTCCGGTGCAGGTTATCCCGGTGTTCCAAGTCTGGATATACTGGGAAATGTTATTCCATTTATTGGTGGAGAAGAGTCGAAGATTGTACAAGAGCCACAAAAGATGCTTGGGAATTTTGAGAATGGCGAGATTCAGCATGCTACTTTCGCGGTTCAGGCTACAGCCACAAGAGTGCCTGTGTTGAATGGTCACTTGTTATCAGTGACCGCTGAACTTGAAAATGAAGCCGATGAACAAGATGTAAAGCAGGCATTGAAAGAGTGGAAGAGCCCGATCGCTAATTTCAGATTGCCATCTGCACCGGATTATCCATTGCATGTGTACGATGATGATCGATACCCGCAACCACGTCTCCATGCCGATAGCGAGAGAGGAATGCAGACAGCCATCGGGCGGGTTCGGAAATCAAATGTGTTGAGCGTCTCTTACGTGGCAATGGCACACAATACGATTCGAGGCGCTGCCGGCGGAGCAATACTCAACGCTGAACTTCTTGTGAAGAAAAACTACATTTATAAATAGAGTTTAGAGTGAGTTTTGGGATAATCTTCGACTGTCGAATCTCACAGTCACAACTCTGATGGGCACAAGCGTCTTGCTTGTGCCTTTTATTTGATCGCGAACAAAATCCCACGAGTACGGTACAGGCTGATCGCACAATCATAATTTCAATCTCAAATCTGTATTAAATTCCGCGTCTCAATCCTCGAACGGTAAATCGCCAATCGGGAATATCCGTATTAATTTCTCGCTCCTGCCACGTCAGTTCTGTCTTTCGATCTTCTCGCAAATCAAACATGGTCATTTTACGCGGACTCCATAGTATATCTGTGATCTGTTCGAAATTTTCTGCTTCAAGCCGTTTAATCAATTCTTCTGATTCGTTGTAATAACGAACAGTTTCAAGTGCATAGGTATCTTTTCTGATCTCAAATTCAACAAATGCATACTGATCGGAATCAGGTTTAATAGCTCTAACCGTATGATGAGTCTCACCTGTCTCCAGCCACTGAAATTCATAATCATCCGGATCCTGATCGCCAAGATCTTCATAGGTGAAATCGCTGCCCATAAATTGATCGCCCTGTTCTGATGCGCTGATCACTTGAATTCTACCGATGGAAGGGAGATAAAGCCGCTGCGTTTCATCTCCATTTTCATTTACAGACAAAAAACCTGTTCCCCGAACAGTCGCGGGCTCAGAAAAAATGATCAGGTTATCGGTATTATCATCCGTATTTCGCGACCAGGATTGCATCACTCGGGTTCGTGTTCGTCCTCGTGAATCTGTGATAATCATTTGCAATTCAGACCATTCTGAATTGATAGATTTTCGTCGTTCCTCCACTTCATCAAAAACAGCTCTTGCTTCCGATTCGTCGGTGATGTGCTCTTGGGCGGTGAGATTTGTTTCAGATAGAAATAAAATTAAGAAAAGTAGGATGTGTCGGATCATGACTTTCGATTTTTGGATGTAAACATCCGGTTAGTGAAGAGCGTTCAGGATAGAAATAAGAACAGGATGGTTACTATATAATTATCGAAAAAAGCTAATGATTCGGTTCACTTTTCGGTCGATCCACTTTGCTACCGAAACCGTCTCTTTTACTTTTTGATGCTGAAGGGAAGAGGCGAGAATAAGTCGGGCTAAAACGCCAGCCTGCTCATCCAAAGATTTTTGGAGGATTTTCTTCTCAATTTCAGTTTGAGCGGATGTTAAAGCAATGGCCATCGACCAAGCGTGTTCTCTTGCTTTCGGAATGCTAAAGTCGGTGATCTCATCATCGATGGTTCCAAGACCTCGATCAATACGCTTCAATATAGGCGCATACTTTTCAGAAACGCTTTGTTTGAGTCCATCCGTTGCTTTCTCAAGAATAACATTGATGTCTGTGTGATCTTTGTATTTATCAACTCGGTTCGGGTCTATTTTTACCTTGTACAATGCGAGTGCTAAATCGTGATTAATGTGCGCATTGATCCCAAGAAGCAGGTGTTGAATTACATAACCGTCTTGATTTTTTGCAAGATCAAAAGCGCATCTCCATGATTTCGGAACGAGTTCCACATTATCTTTTTCGTAATTGAGAATGGCTTTCCTGTAGAGATTTGCAAAACAGATAAGGTAGTTTTGGCTCCAGAGTGTATCCTCGAATGAATCTTCCTCAATTGCTGCTCCTATCGACTGTGTGATGTTAAGGTATGCGGTTGTAAAAACACCTCGCAGGTCACTTCGCGTGAATAGATAGTTTTCCAGCCATTTAAAACCCGAAATTACATCGGGTATGGATTGATACTCCTTCTCAAGGCGTGATATCAATTCCGTCTGCCCCATGCCTTTTTATTGTTTCCAATTAACTTTTTTCCAAAGTATCCAGATTCCGATAAGAACCAGCGGAATACTGAGAAGTTGGCCCATGTCGAGAGTGGCTCCCTGTAGGAAATCGGCCAGGGTTTGTTTGGCAAATTCGAGGAAGAAACGGCCGCCAAACAGAACGATCAGAAACGTAGCAAACATAGAACCTTCAGGTGGTTTTTGATCGTACTTTTTATAAATCGCGAGCAAAAGAATCAACACAAAAAGGCAAAGGATTGCTTCATAAAGCATAGATGGGTGACGCGGGAGCATATCTACTTTTGTGAAAATAATCGCCCATGGTACATCCGTGGGAACGCCAATAATTTCGGAATTAAAAAAGTTGCCGATTCTGATAAACATACCACCGATAGCCACTCCGGGAACCACACGGTCGGCCACCCATAAAAATGACAATCCTTTTGTTTTCTTTGCAAACAGATACATGGCGATAATAATCCCGATTGCAGCACCATGACTAGCCAGACCGCCGGTCCAAACCTGAGGAATCAACGCAGGATTTCGAAGGTAAAAATCAGCTTCATAAAAGAAGACGTGCCCCAACCGGGCACCAATTACCGTTGCTACGAGAACGTACATCAAAAGGCGGTCCAGTTCTTCAACGGTTCTGCCCGCATCTTTGAACATTTTGAGGCCAATCATATAACCTGAAGCAAACGCGCAAACCCACATCAATCCGTACCATCGGGGTTGAATAGGCCCAATCGTTGAGATAGAGGGGGATTCAATGATCACAAATGGAAGTTGAGCCACAATCAAAGAC
>CAYRDO010000055.1:16625-19046 GCA_964422985.1 uncultured Rhodohalobacter sp.
CGATAATAATTCCCCATATTTTCCAACCCTCAGGTTCTTCTTTTCCTTGTTTAGGTTTGATTTGTTGAAAACCGAAATAGATCAGGATAAATCCGAGAACCAATCCCCAAATGGCAAGCGGAAAAGGAAGGTTAAATTCGGGAATGGTAAAGATGACGGGATCGAGTTCCCAGGTTAAATAATTGCTCGAATTCATAAAATTAGTTGGTAGTGAAAAATAAATTTGATCGGAAAATACGAAAGGCCAACCGCAAATACAGACCCGAAAAAATATTGAAGATTATTTAAGAAACATAAAATGGGACTATATAAAGAAGGTCGATCGCTTTGGAAAGTGAGGAGAACCGCCGGTGAGTGATTATTCAGCGTCAGAGCCTGATTTTGGTTTAAACATGTTTGCAACAAAATAAACAGCACCGAGAACAGCAACGGCAATCAATGCGTACCATGTCCAACTCATACCTTCATTTTTTGGTTCATTGGCAGGATCCATGGATTGGGTGGTATCTTCTTCAATCTGTTGCTGCCCTATTTGTGCCTCAGTTGTATCTGTATCTGCTTGGGCGATTGATTCTTCAGTAGTTGGAGATTCTGACACTTCTGAATCTATTACATCTGCAGATTCGATATTTTCGGAAGCTGTATCGGTATCAGCCGTCGCTTCAGATTCTGTTTGATTTTTATCTTGCTTAGGTTGATCAGATTCTTTCTCTTCAGGCTTGGGAACTTCGAGGTCTGCCGTGTCTGGGCGAGTTACGTCATCCCGAACATGTGCCATTCCCTGACTGGTACTGTCCAGCTCTTCAATCGATTCAACAACTCTGAGAGAGTCGGCTTTTTGAAAAATGTCTTTTTTATCCTTTTCAATGTTTGCATCGGCAAGTGCTTCCTTGTCTGTATCAGTCTCCGGTGTATCTTCAAAAATGATATCGTTAAGTGGTACAATTTCAATGGTTTCTTTTTCGAAGAATGTATCCTCCTCGTTACTGGTTTCTCCGGCAATTTCTTTGACGATCTCAGGTTCAGGTTCAACCACAATATCTTCCATATTCGGTTGAGCTTTATTTACAATCTCAGCAAGTAAGTCCAGATCATTGATTTCTTCAGGAGTGTCAGGTACTAATGCAATCTCAACAGGGAGCGGCTCCGGTAACTCTTTTACTCCAATCATTTCGCCCTGCACACGAACTCGTTGAACAGCTTTAGTTCGAGGGTATTCAGCTTTTTTGGCTTCATCCGCGGGTTGATCTTTTTCTTCAGCAATCGTTGCCTGTTGTTCTTCATCCTCCGCTTGTTCTGCCGCAAGTGCACTTTCAAGCTGAGCAACTTGTTGTTGAAGTTCTTGAATCTGATTGGCCATCTCCTCATTTTGGGGAGTTTCTTGCTCCTTCTCTTCTTCTAATTGCTCAGCCAGTTGATCGTTTCTTTGCTTCTCTTCTGCAAGTGCCAGCTCAAGAGAATCGATTCGTCCCGTTAATTGATCAATTTCTTCCTGGAACATTTCTGATTGTTGAGCCAGGAGTTCTTCGAGACGCTCAAACATGTCCCGCTCCGGCGGAGGTTCGGGAGCAACAACGCGAGATACGGTTGGCCAGTCAGCATCTATATTACTCGCACCAAATTTAAATTGAATACCAAAAGTAACAGCACTCCATGAGTTTGAAATTTCAGATGAGCCGCCCAGGTTCAAAAGTTCGCCTATAAAGTTTCCATCAATAATATCTCTGCTGGCTGATGAATATTCGTATTGAGCAAAGGAATCAATATGGTCACCTAGGTTGAATCGAATCCCGCCGCCAAAAGTAGTAAAGAAATTAGAAAAAGGGTGGTCGGCAGGGGTTACGTCCGAGTTCATAATTTGAGGACTATCGGAATCAATCGATACATCATTAAACATCAATCCCGTACCAAAACTTCCAAAAAGATTGAAGTTTTTCGCTGATGCCCCAAAAATTCGCACGAGGCTCAATTGCGTCGTAATTGAAGTTGCTACGTAGTTATTGTTAAAGGTTAGTGCATCTTCAGGAAAAATATCACTCAGAAAAGAAAATTTACCGAAAATGACATTTGTTTGAAGGGCAATTTCCGGGGTGGCTACATATCGGATATTAAAACCGAGCGTATTATTGAGCCGTTCCTGGTATTCGAAATTTGCATCGACAGAAGATTGGAATGCTGAGCCAAGATCCAAATGACCGGTAGCAACAGCCCCCATCACGCCAATACTCAGGCGATTCGGTTCTGTTTGATTTGATTGAGCGAAGGCTTGCCACGTTCTCCCCCCAAAAAGTAAAAAAAGAGCACAAGGAAAAGATTCGCCTCATCGCCAAATACAAAAATTTTTTTTACGAGTACTTCGACGAAGAGCCCACGGGGATTTACGACGAGACCACCTTCCTGGACAATCCCGCGGTTACCTAT
>CAYRDO010000055.1:19056-20448 GCA_964422985.1 uncultured Rhodohalobacter sp.
TTTTACCCCTTAGACCCATCTTTGTTGTTCCCTATTGTTGTACCCAGAAGTAGTTAATTAAATGCTGGTAACATTATCAGGAACATTATGTTAATGTGCAAGAAATATTTGTTTTTTAGGTTTTTAGCCGGGGTATTTTTGGTTATGAACCATCAAGCAGATTTCTCAATACATTTGATGCCCCTTCTTTGATATAATCTCTTACAATTTGATCTACCTTCGCTGTATCGGGGCCAATTTTTGGGGATGCAGTTGTTCCTGTTATCTGTATGGGTACAGCCATTCGTCCGTCTTCCAATTGTAAAGCATCTGCGGCCCTGCCGGAAATAACCGATGCAATTCCCTTTTTGAATCGCTCCGGTAAAAGAAGCGTCGCTTTGTAATTGATGGCATCGGTCACCATGTTCAATGTTCCGTTCAATTCAAGCCCGAGATTGCCACTGGTCAGGTTTAAGTTTTCCAGCGTCATCACTTCGCCATCCATTGCAAAATTGGCGTTCCATCGATCGAGTGTGAGGGTCGAAAGCTCCGGTGTTTTCAAAAATTCTGCGATTTTTTGTTGAATAGGATGGCCCGCCAACCTCACTTTACTCATTCCGAATGTTCCGTTGGCGTCTGAAGTAGTAATATCTGGAGATAAATTGGGCTGTAACTGAGCTGCATATTCAATATCTGCACTGAATGTACCTGTCAAGTATTGGTGAATAGTACTATTCGGGCCGAGGAAACCGGTATCTCTGAAAAATGCTTTTGCCTGAAGGCTGTCCAGATTTCCGGAAAATGAGATGTTTGTGTTGAGGGGGTCGCTAACAGTCCACTCCATATCTCCTGTGGCTTCTCCCTCGAAGAGTTGAGCGGTTGCATTTGAAACCCCAATTTCGGTCGGCGTCATTCGGGCATTTCCGGTAAGATTTGTGATATCAAGTCCAAATATCTGAAGCCTGTTAATCTCAGTACGTACAGAAGCAGTTAACTCTGGTAGTTCTATGGGAATTGGTTCCTCATCGGTCTCTTCTTCCCAGTCAATCATCTCATCTATATTCAAAAAATTGCTTGTGTACGTACCATTTACAGATGGTCTGCTTGATGATTCCGTAGCCACAAAACTCATATAGTTTTGAAGAGAGCCTTCAAGTTGAATATCTGATTCACCCAAATTCATCGTGAATCGTTCAAGGTTCATCTGGCTTGGACTTGCATTCATCCGTGCGGAAAGCTGGGTAATTGGCAGTGGCAGAGAGTCTCCTCGCGCACTTACATTATCAACCTCCAGCGAACCATCCAGCGCTATATTTTGCA
This sequence comes from uncultured Rhodohalobacter sp., assembly GCA_964422985.1. Classification (GTDB taxonomy): domain Bacteria; phylum Bacteroidota; class Rhodothermia; order Balneolales; family Balneolaceae; genus Rhodohalobacter. The sequence continues at coordinate 20,356 of CAYRDO010000055.1, forward strand.
TATTTCCAACCGGTCCGCGTACATTCAGATTTAGAACTGCATTTCCCGTTAATTCCTGGATCATCGGCTCAAGTGAGTAGTAGGAGGTGATGC
>CAYRDO010000056.1:0-20366 GCA_964422985.1 uncultured Rhodohalobacter sp.
TTTGCTCCCTGTGTATCCGGAATTCCCTGAACCATCCCTTCGTTAATCGCAGAAAAAGAGGGCACAACCATAAACAGCACAGCGACAAAACAGAAAACCATCAGGATCACAAAGACTGTTAGTATTTTTTCGAATAGCTTGTACTGGCCTTTCCACAGGAGTATAAATATCAAAACACTGATGACGAGAATAATCCAAAACGTATCAACGAAAAGATTTTGCCCAGTTGAAACCAGACGAATTCCTTCTTGAATAAGTTCAGATACAATTCCCATGATTCCCATTAATGCCAGCAATTCGCCTATGATTAGAGCGATCATGATATAGATGGCAAGGATATTTCCAACCCATGGAATTTCATTTTTAAAATTATGAAGAGCTGTTTCTCCGGTAACCAATGTAAGGTGACCAAAGGCTACCATCAGGATATATGTAAACACACCCGAAAGTATCAGAGCCCACAGCAGCGTCATTCCATATTGAGCGCCGGCCATTCCCATCGTTGTAATACTCCCCGTTCCAATATTGTAGCCAATCAGGAACAGCCCCGGTCCAACGGCACTAACAGCAATCAGGCCTTTTTTTATGATGCTTTCAGACATTTTAAAGGATTAATTGGTTTGAATTATGATCGTTTAAACTTGATATCTAACTCATCAGAGTTTCATCAAACCAGGCAAATGCGTCCCTCTGCATCGGTTTATCGAATTTGTGCCCGCCGGGATAAAACGTACACTTATACTTATCAGAAACACCGGCTTTGTCATAGACCTCTCGCAGGATGTCATCAGCCGCATGCATTTCAGAGAGTGTATACAACCCGTCTTCATTACAATTCTGAACAAAGGTTGCATTCGGTAGATTAAGTCCCAGGATTTCCGGAAAATCGAGCTCATTCGGCAGAATCGGGACGTAGGTCATCCAAGTGTGCGTATACGATTTTGCAACCACCAGGTCTTTCCATGTGGTCATAAAACCCATACAGACCGATGATTTTATTCGAGAATCCATGCCAGCCATAAATACCGTTCGCATTCCACCGCCGGATAGTCCACCACAGCCAAGCCGGTTTTCATCCACATCATCCCGCTCAGCAAGAATATTTAACGCCTGTTGATCCTCAGCAAAAAACACACCGGCCCATGTGGTTCCCGCACTAAAAAGCGACCGTGCCATTACGCTCTCGTGCGATGCAGCCCAATCATTGTACGCTTCAATATGTTCAGGATTCTCAGGATCATCATCCGTTAGGCCATCTCTTAAATGTTCGGGCACGTCTTTCAACAAAACCCGTCGGCTTGCGAAGGGAAATGCATCCGGAACCAAAACCACATATCCTCGTTTGGCAAGTTCATTGGCCCATGCAACATCTTCGTAATAATGTGCCTGATGCTCTTCAATTAAGGGATGCCTTTCATCACCTGTACGGGTGATTTTTCGCTTGCCAAAATATTTTTTCCCTCCATGATCATGGAATGCCAGTACACCCGGAAGCTGACCTGTCGCACCCTCCGGTTTCAATAAAATACCTTCACTTCGCGGACCATAGGGAAGTTGCCAGCTTACCTCTTCAATAAGCAATCCATCATGTGAGTGTTGTTTATCTACCGATACGGCAGGTGTCGGGCCGATATCAGGCACTGCGATACGATCGGCATATCGTTCCTTGGCAGCTTTTTTCCATTCATCCAGATCACTCCACTGATCCCCCCTGAGTGAGTGAGAAGGGATTTTTCCCTCAACCAATGAAGCCGCCCAATCACCATAGGCGCCGATCAACGTTTCATCCCCATTATCTATAGTTGCATTCATTTTCAACGAATTTCCTTTTTCTTTTTGATCTGGATTCTGTGCCAAAGCCATATTTCCAAATAAACTTCCGCCGGCAAAGCTCAATCCTGCTAACCCTGCTTTTTTTATAAAATCCCTTCTGTTATTTTTCATCTTGCTGTCAATTTTCAGTTAATTGTTGATCCATTCTCATAGAGAGATACATCCAGATTATTTTCCATCTCTAATTCATAAAAGGTTTGTTGTCCCACCTTTTTGAATCGAAATATCGAGACCTCTTGAATTTGTCTTCCAGGCACCGGCTGTAAAATCAGGTACGTTTACAGTGGCTCCTTGCCGGGCTACTGACCATTCACTTAATGGCGTAACTGCACTGTAAAGAGCGGCATCATATACATCTTTTTCAAGAGGAAGGCCATTCCGCAGACAATCGATTAATCTCCAGTCACTTGGATCAACTCTTGCATACGATCGATCACCTCGCCTCCCTCCGGCTTGCTGAACTTTCTCATTAAATTTCCTTGTGATTTCCGGAGTATACTGTTCAATCAGAGATTCAAACTCTTCTTCGGGAATCCAACCGTCATGACTCATGGCAATTCTTGACGGCTCAGCTTCGTAGATGCCTTTATCGCCACTAATCAGGTGAAATCTTCGGCCGGGTCTCGGGGAACTGATATCATGCTGGAGCATAATAGTTCGCCCCATTTTTGTCCGGATGACAGTTGTATTCATATTTCCCCGAAAATTCAGCCCCACAAAGGCTTCATAGTAATCATCCTTTTGAGACAACTTCTCCATTCGGTCAGCCATCGTAAAATCATTGCTGGAGATTGAAACCAGGTAATCCATTTGATCGCCGTAATTCAGATCCATCATTTGTGACAGTGGCGCCAACCCATGTCCCGGGTAAAGATTCCCATTTCGATTGATGTTTTCCTTCAATCGCCAGGGTCTGTATCCAAACCATTGGTGATTGTCTTCATCTCTGGTCCATCGATTATCATCAGATACCCTGTCGTGAATGTAATGGCCTTCGGCGTGAATCAATTCACCAAAAAAACCGTCGCGAACCATATTCAACAAGACTGAAGAGACCCCACCATGGCAATCACTGCTTTCCATAAAACAATGCTTTCGGGTTCGTTCTGAGGTTTCAACAACATTCCAAATCTCATACAAGGTTACTCCCACCGGAAGTTCTGTAAATACATGTTTGTCATGCTCCATCGAAAAAACAGCTATCTCAGCATGCAGATCCCATGGGGTTGCGATATAAATGAGATCGATATCGTTTCTGCTGCACATCTCTTTCCATGCGTCATCACTCCCGGAGTATCGTTCCGGATCATAATCTGAAAACTCCTGAAGGGATTGAACACTACTTTCTATTCTGTCATTATATAGATCGCAGAGCGCTGTAATTTCTACACCTTCAATCACGGCCATTCGTTCTACCGTACCGGAGCCCCTGCTCCCAATTCCAACAAAACCCATCCGTACCCGATCCAGCTTTGGCGCCGCATAACCATGCATATTAAAATGTTGCGATTCATTTTGTTTGAACGGTTGCTCATTCTCGCCGGTTTTAGATCCACCCATCAACATTCCGGCACCGGCCAAACCCGCTGTTTTTAAGAAATCTCTTCGATTGCTATTCATTCTTTTGTATTCGTTTGATTGATCATTTTAAATCCTGAAGTGAGTAAAAAATTATGGGCTTAAACCGGATCCCAATTCATGAGTCGTTCGGCATTTCCCCTGTACAGAAGCTCAAGCACTTCATCCGTTAAATCGGTGCCATAATATCTCCACCACACTCGTCCGGGCATATGCTCATCGGCACTTTCCAGCAATCTCCACCAGGCTTGGTACATACTTTTCTGCATACCCATATCCGTTCCAAAAAGCACACGATCTTTGTGAGTCGTAAAAAATTCCTTTGCCGCTCTTGGGGTTCGCCCAATCTCGTAATCACGGGCTGAGATATCCACAAACAGATTTGAATGTTGATTTAACAGACCGGAAAGTCTCCCCAGATCATTACCCAAATTTGCTAAATGGCAGGCTATAAAGGTTGTATCTGGATTTTTTTGAAGAGTTTTTGGCAGTAAATCCAACAGTTCACCGTAATGAAGTCCATCGCTTTCATGTTGATTGAATTGCTGATAAATCGGTGTTCGCTCCTGAAACACGTCCGGTGCTTGCCATGCCGAGGGATGATCGGCAATATGAAGATTTACCGGCATATTTAGTTCTGCTGCTTTTGACCAAAGCGGTACAAGCCGATCATCATTGGGATGTAAACGCTCATCCGGAGCCAGTTCAGGATCTCGTGTGATTCCAAATCCTTTATCAGTGATTTCACCAAGTCCCCGGGCTCCCATTTCATAGCAATGCTCAAGTTCTCTAACCGCTCGTTCCGGGTAATCCGGTTGATCTATTCCATTGGGTTCTATTCCACAATAAAGCTGAAATCGATCCGGGTATTCGGTTAAATAAAAATCAACTAACCTGTCAAAATCTTCCCCTGTCTCTCCGGTTAAAACAAGTGACAACTCAACTCCAACAGCATCCATATTTTTTACCCAGTTGGCAAGGGCTTCTTCGGCAGAAACGTTATCTGCAGATTCGGGGTAATTATGGATGTGGACATCAATTACTGGAAATTTTGCCTGTTCAATGAAAGTTTCTTGCGCCACAACGGAAGATTTTGGGGCATGATCTTTCAACAGAACATCATCCATTGGCCCAGGTCCGGAAGGTACTCCGGGGCCGCCCCAATCACCGTACTTAACTCGCTGCCACTCCGGATCGGAATGCCAGTCTTTTTCCGACATTCCATTAACAGTTTTACTGTTTTGATTACAGCCGATTGACATCATCCCCAAACCGGCAGCACTCAATCCTGCAACTCCTGTTATCTTTAAAAAATCCTTTCGACTTGTCCCCATACAGTTTCTTTTTATAACATTCCCGGCAAATATATTTCAATCATACAAATCCTGACGTTTATCAAGAATCTTTTATTTAGTTATTTTTTTATAAAACAAAACAATTAAACCTTTTTTTTATTTGTCATTTTTTATAAATACGTAAAAAAATATAACAAAAGAAAAATTTCTGAGCTGATCGGCAAAGAAAAGAGAGCTGCTACTAATCATTACTGACTCTTGTATTCTAAAATCTTTGGAAAAGATCATCTTTATATAGCTGATATTTAATTCAATTATCATTAGGTACCCTCTCACTTTGTTGTGTATTAATAATTGAGTGATCACATGCAGAAAACGGAAAAAGAACAGTTTACAATTTGGGCCGAGGATATTAAGGAATCGGATCGGCGTGCATTTGACGCTTTGTTCCGGGCAATGTACCCTCAGCTTGTGAAGTTTGCTGCATCGTACACTAAGGAGAAATCGTCTGCGAGTGATATTGTACAAGATTCTTTTATATCGATGTGGCAGAAAAGATCAGCAATCGATCCGAATCAGTCGCTGAAAGCGTACATCTATCGAATTGTTCGAAACCGGGCGCTGAATTATTTACGAAATCGCTCATCAGAAATTTCGCAGTCTGAGATTATTGTGGAAGAAAAATTACAGCCCGAAGAAGAGGTTGATTCAAGGGAAAAAGTAAATGAATTGTCTGAAATGTTTGGAGAATGGATCGACCAACTTCCCGAGCGCCAGCAAGAAGCATTTGAACTGAGCCGGTTTGAAGGCTTGAGTCACGAAGAAATTGCCTCGGTGATGGACGTTTCACCAAAAACCGTAAATAACCACATCGTAGCCGCATTGAAGCAGCTACGGAGCCGGTACGAAGAATACGCAGAGAAAAAGTAGCCGAATAGAATCATGGAAAATCGAAATAAACATACACACAATGATTCAGATCTTGAGGAGGTTCTGAATCAGTTCTCAAAGGAAGAACGAAAGGATATGGAGAAGGTTTGGCAGCAAAGTAAATATGCCCGATCTCAAAAAATTGACATTTCTGATAATGAAGTTGAAGAAGCATTAGACAATGTTCACTTCCGGATAAAAGAGGAAAATCGATCCATGAAAAATGGGACGAATATTTCCGGATTTATTTTCTCAAATGCCCGCTATCTTGTGGCAGCGGTCGCACTGATTGTTCTGGGATTTGGATTTTTGATGGTCCCGAAAACGATAACCGTTCCCCATGCGGAAATGGCAACAATTACACTTCCGGATGGATCTTCAGTGGAATTGAACAGCGGATCAACCCTTCGATATAACCGGATGTTTGCTTTTACTAATCGTGATATATCTCTTAACGGCGAAGCCTATTTTTCCGTAGAAAAAGGTGAAGAAGCATTTATCGTTGAAGCCAACGGATCGGCTACGGAAGTGACCGGTACAGAATTTAATGTTCGCTCATGGTCTGATGATCCCACGGGAGAAACCACGGTTACCGTAACCAAAGGAAATGTGAAATTCTATCCGGCTGATGACAGTTCAAAAATGGTATCCCTTCAGGCAGGACAAAGCAGCCAATTAAGCAGCCAAATGAGTTCACCGGCTCAACCTAAAACCTCCACGGATGAGAATCTTGCATGGCGTGAAAATCGATTGGTATTCCAGGAATCACCGCTGATTGTAATCCTGCGAGATCTGGAACGAACGTTTGATGTTGAGATTGAACTAGCTGCTGATAATATGGACTATGAAACGCTCACAGCCTATTATAATCAGCCTACAAATGTCGAAACCGTTCTTGAAGATATATGCACGGTGAAAGGATTACGTTATACAAAAACCAATAACGGGTATCGAATCTTTAAATAGTCCGCCATGATTCGTTCAGGTTTTACCACTTTTCTTACGATTCTTTTTTGCCTGGGCCTGAGCACTCTCACAATTGCACAGGATTCTCAGAATGAGATGGGTCCGTTCGAGTTCAAAGGGGAATCTCTGAGTGAAGCACTCGACCATATCATCAAAAAAACGGATATCGATCTTGTATACGATCCGCAGCTTACGGCCGGGATTCATATTTATGAAAGAATCAATCCTAAAAATACCGACGATCTTTTAAAACGCTTGTTGGACGATCATGAACTGGATTATATCATTCTTTCTTCCGGAACCTATGTGATTGTAAAATCGGCTCGCGGCGGACCTTTTTATGGAACATTTGCCGGTAAAGTTGTGGACAGCGAAACGGGGGAGCCTCTTCCGGGTGCAACCGTAATGCTGGCAGATGCATCCGGCGGTACAAGTACAAATCAATCCGGGAATTTTTCCATTAATAAATTACTAACCGGCCGCCACGAAATTGTTTTTAGTTATGTGGGATATGAACCGGTTTCAAAAACAATTGAAATCAGGCCAGATAAAGAGGTCACCGAACAAATCTCCTTAAATCAACAACCGGTGGATGTGTTGCCGGTTGTGGTAGAAGCCCACCGAGCGAAAATTCCTCATCATCAAACTCCGTTAGTTCCTGTTAATTCGGAGTGGAACTCGGTTGGCGCGATGAGAGATGCGATCAGAAATTTGAATTTTATTTCAGGAATTCAATATGGACTTCCACTCACGGACCTACACCTGCAGGGCGGGCAACAGGGCGAACATCGAATTCTACTGGATGGCGTGCCGGTTTATAATCCGTATAGCTTCGGACAGATGTTCAGCTCGTTCAGTCCGTATGCCATCGGTCAGGTTCGGCTTCATAAAACCGGATACGGCGTTGAAGCTGGGAGTCAGATTGCAGGGCTGATCAGTCTTTCGCATGATCTTCCGGGAACCGGGAAAAAGAATCTAATCGTTCAGGGAGATCCCTTGAGTGCAAATGTGAGAGGTGATCTCTCGTTCACAACCGGCGATGATTCTTCTTTACAGATTATGACAGCCCTACGAACCAATTTTTGGGATCTCTATAAAAATCCCACTTTTGAACAGACACTCCGGGATTGGAATACGATCGATCCGTTACTTACAAATACATTGAGTGAGCTGGATTATGACGCATCTCTCTATTCTCCAATCCGCAACGATTCAAATATTAAATTTTTTGATTATCACCTTGCTTCCTCCTATAAAATTGACAATTTCAGCTCCCTTTCAGCCTCTGTCTACGTGGCTGAAAACCTGGTTGAAACCAAATTATTGAATCAATATGAAAGCAACTCCGCTCCGGCGGGTGCTCCCTACCTCTATGCAAGCGACGGTTACAGGTGGAACAATCTTACCTCGCAAATTACGTGGCATGAAATGGTGAGTCCGCGGTTTGATCTTTCTACACAAGCTAGTTATAGCATCAACCAGTTCGAGCATCAAAATAAAGTCGGCATATCGGAACATCCGGTCTCACCAACTAGTGGAATCGGATCAAGATATATTTTTGATCAGGCATTTCAGGAATCTTCTACACCTCTTCCCACTCAATTCGATGGAAATGAAATAGAGCATTTCATCCTAAAAACGGATGGCTCGTACAGTATCACTCCTCATCTTTTTTTGGAGGGAGGAGTGCAATGGGACCAGGTTTCATCGGGAATAGACATATCCAACCTAAGCTACTTTCCGGCCCGGATTGATCAATCCTCGACGCTTCTGAGCACTTACCTGAATGCGAATCATACCTTTGGCAATTACTGGAATATTGAGTGGGGTTCACGTTTTACGTATGCCTCTTTTTCTGATCAGATCTACGCTGAGCCGCGGTTGTCAGTTCAATTCGATCAACCCGAATCATCCATCGGGTATTGGAGCGCTAAAGTCTCAGGAGGGCTGTATCGGCAGTTTATTAATGAATACCAGATTACCAATTCAGGCCCGACCTCGGTAGTGCCCTCGTTTGCAATTTGGTCTCTTTCTGATGAGGAGAACATCCCCAAAGCTTGGCACATGAACGGGTCCTATTTGGTTGAACCGAATGCAACCACCTCCCTCAAATTAGACCTCTATTACAAATGGCAGCCGGTTACCAATATTACATCGTATACGCGGCTTAATAGCGAGTCACCCCAGAGCATTAATAATTCCATGCGAAATGAAATCCGCGCTTTTGCAGAGACCACGAATATGAAAGCTTTTGGTGTCGGATTTAAGTTCAATCAAGAATTCTTAAACTCTAAACTTAAGTTGAAGGCCGGGTATGATTTCAGCTATTCGCAGATTGATATGAATACACAGTTTGGGCGCAAAATGACAACGCCGTGGAATGAGCCACATCGAACTCAACTTCGGGTTTTATTGTGGATGATTCCCGATTTGGCAGTCACTGCAAAATGGCAGGGAATTTGGGGACGAAAATGGGCTTTCAGACAGTCTTATTACAATTTTCTTCAATATCGGTCGACTGAAATACCTTCAGAGTTTTCATTCAACTCACCCGAAAATGATACGTTGAGTCCATTTCAGCAGGTAGATCTTTCCTTTATTTATCAACCCACCATTGGTAAAGCTGATCTTGAACTGAGGCTCGAGTTGCTGAATATCTTGAATCGCAAAAATACTCTTGAAAAATATCTCCAGCCGGTTCAGCAAGAAGGCGGTCAACGAAGGTATGAAGTTCGAAATCGGAATCTTCCCGGTTTTCATCCTTCTGTTAGTTTGGAGGTTACGTTCTAAAACTCCCCTCTTTAGACGAGAAAAGTGAAGGCTTCATGGCGAAGCCGATTAAGTCAAACAAGGGGTTGTGTTTCCATCGAATCGATTTTCACCTCGACTTACACACCCCTCAATCCCCTCTCGAGAGGGGAAGGTTCAAGTCTGCCGAATTTCTGATTATTTAGAGTCAGTTTCACTCAAAATCACGCAAATCCCAAAATTCCATTAATCATGGTCAGGTGGGTAGGTGTATGGCAGATTTGGTGTGTACTTACTATGAACTCAAATTCATCAACTTGGTTCACAGTTATGTATCGTCAATATTCGTTTCTGTTGGTGTTGCCACTGATATTTACATTCTCAGTTTTGTTTTTCCTGTATCAAGGAAAAGGGGCTGAACGTTCGGCAAACAAAACATCCGTCAATGCAGTAATTGGAGATAAAAGTTATTTGCACATTTTTGATGTAAAGCCTTCTGAGAAGGTACCCGATCATGTGCGTATAAAAACTCATCTGCAATATGTAGAACGTATCTTACGCAACCGATCTGTTGAACACCTTTCTGATGAGCAAAAAAATAACCGGTCGAATTACCTGGAGAATCTGAGAGAGTACTATCAGGCAGGTGAATTTCCCTATAATGACGGACATCCTGATGGAAGACGCCCGACATTTATCAGCGAAGACGGAAATATCTGTGCTGTTGGATATCTGATTGAAAAATCACTGGGACGCGAGGTAGTTGAGAAAATCAATCAGAAATACAAGTATGCGTACATCCAGGATATTGATCACCCGGTATTTCACAACTGGGTACAATCATCTGGATTCACGATTCGCGAATTGGCAATGATACAACCTCAGTATGGCCCTATAATCGTGGAAGAGGTGAAGAGGAATGAGAATAACGTCGGGTTATCCTACGGTATCGGGTCATCTGTTTTAACCGGTGCGAATATTTTGTATCACACGAACAACCCAAACAAACCCTGGCTATTCAACGAGAGATCCTCTAATCATCTATTCGGACTTGCTGCAGGAAGTGGGGCAATTTTAATCGGCGCCTTAAATCTTGATAGCAAGCGGTCTTTTACAGAACCTATGGGAGATGGAGGAGCATGCTTGGGATTTAATTGTCCACCCATGCGAAAGGTTACAGTAACAAATGATACCCGACGAGCTGTCTCTATTGCAAACATGGGGGTGGGATTGGTCACAGTTTTACGAGCCGGTTATCATTTAATAAATGGAACAGATACAAGGGAGAATCCATCATCGACTTCTTTTGGAGTGACTCAACTTGAGCCAAATACTTTACAAAAAAGTGAACGTGTACCAGCAGTAGAGATGCGAGTTCACTTTTAATTTTTACCCCAACCCAGCGCAGCCCTGAAATCCGCCCCGAGAGTAGGGGCTGCGTATTTTTTAATTGACTCTACAGTAACCAGAAAATGTCAAAATCACTTATCTACACACTCTTTATTCTGTTCGCATGTAGCGTAAGCTGCGATATTCTCAGCTCAAATAATCATTCCAATATTGATATTCAAACCGATAAAAAAAAATATGATTTACGCAAAGACGATTTGATCAAAGTGACCATCACAAATAAATCAGACCGGATAATACATTACAGTACTTGCCTCTCAAAATCCCTGGAAGTTGTAAAGAAAAATCAATCGGAAAAAACATTAGGATTGCCGGTGTGCTATTGTCTCTGCCCCGCGGAATTAAAACCGGGTGAATCCATGCCTATTCATATTAGCAGTGTCTCCGCAGAAGCATTTCGGGTTGATGATCAAACATCGATAGAACCTCTAACATATCGTATCAAATATTCGCTCTATTATGATGAAGCGTTTGGTGATGACCCCATCCCCACAGAATACAGCCGTTCAAATAAATTTACGATAACCACGACTGAATAATAAAAATGCGGATGGCTTACTCCAGCATTTATACACGGAATGAATGATCTAAAGGGAACATCCAAAAGTCATGTTTTATAAAAAGTGCCACTCAAATTATTAGAATGAATGGCACTTCAAGTATAAAGCAATGAATGAATTAGTATGATGAGCTTTCTGATTCTTCACTCGGCATAATTACAGAGTCGATAATGTGAATAACACCATTATCAGCTTCGATATCAGCAGTAATTACGTTTGCATTATCAATGGAAACACCATCACTCAGATCAACAGTAATGCTGGATCCTTCTACTGTTTCGGCCATCATACCATCTTCCAGATCTGTGGACATCACTTTTCCGGACACTACATGATAGGTCAAAATCTGGACCAATTGATCCTTGTTCTCTTCCATCAAAAGTGATTCGAGTGTTCCTTCCGGAAGAGCTGCAAAAGCTTCATCCGTTGGAGCAAAGACAGTAAATGGACCTTCTGATTGAAGGGTTTCGACCAAACCGGCAGCTTGCACGGCTTTAACTAGCGTGGTCAGATTGTCAGCTTCACTTGCGATACTAACGATATCATGGTGGTTGTCAACTGACGTATCTGAATCGCTTGAGATTGGCGTTGCTGCGAGAAAACAAAATGCAGTTATGCCAATAGCTAATGTTTTAATAGCTTTCATAGAAATGGGGATTTAAATGTTGAATTGTTAATTAATTGCTCTCGAGAACTTCCTATTCAACATCCGCCCTATAGCCTGAATTCCCTGTTTTTTCTTATTTTATACCCCCAAGAAAAGCGACCGTAAATCCCTGCGATATAAATGAATAGTGGCTCAGATGTTCATTTGCGATCCCTATCATTCAAAAAAATAATCGGGTAGATATGCATGATTTTGTGCGTAAAAAGGAGAACTTTTCCTAATCCCAGCCTTTTTCTCCAATCAACGGTACAAACTTAAAGTGCTGCAATCTCTCTTCATCATATTCATTCTCCGAAACCCGAGTAATTCGAACCATAACCTGGCTTTTTTGACTTCCCACAGGCACAATCAACCGCCCGCCTATATTTAACTGTTCAACCAGATCTTCAGGTACAACAGGTGCTCCGGCGGTCACTATAATTCCATCATACGGGGCATACGCGCTCCATCCGAGTGTACCATCACCCAGCTTTAGCTCCGGACGATATCCCAAATTATTAAGAATTTTTTTTGCTCTGTGATAAAGTTTTTCCTGGCGTTCAACGCTATAAACATCGGCACCCATATGACACAAAATGGCCGCTTGATAGCCAGAACCGGTACCGATTTCCAGAATTTTCTCTCCCTTCTTTACCTCAAGAAGTTCCGTTTGAGCCGCAACAGTGTATGGCTGAGAAATGGTCTGCCCCGCCCCAATCGGAAGTGCTGTATCTTCGTAGGCCTTATTTTCTAAAGCTGTGTCTACAAATTCATGTCGCGGAATGGATCGGATGGCATTCAACACATTCTGATCTTTAATCCCCTTTTCCTCAAGCTTATCGGCTAAGGCATTTCGACGCTGTATATGTTTTCGGTTCGTACGATTCCCCATTATCTCATAAACGGTTTCGAAGATCACTCATTGATTTAAAATAAGGTATTCATGCCTCTGAAACGAATTTCTATCACCATTCTGAAAGATCTTCTTCCTTCCCTCCGATTGTTCATTATCTTTTACTCACGGTCACAATTATTTTGATTTACCAATATGAAGCTTGCGATTCTTTTTCCAACCTTTATTCCAACTCTGCATGATTTGGCAATCTTACTTCATTCAGATCTTGTTGTTTTACAGGATGTGGAAGTTTGGTCGCGTAAAAGTCGGGTACATCGGGCAAAAATCCGAATCCCTGAGGGCACGCAATATATCAACATTCCGGTTGTGACTGAAGATCGGGATAAACCTATCAATCAGGTTCGGATCGATCATTCAGAGGATTGGATTGAACCTCTCTTGCGAGCATTGGAATTCAACTACAGAAACAGTGTTTATTTCGACTTTTATGAGCCGGAGATTCGGTCGGATTTTGAATCAGCTGAGAAATATGAGTTTCTGCTCGAGTTCAATCTATTTATCCGAAAACGAATATTCCGGTTTCTTGAGGTGGAAAATCTCCCTAAAATCGTTCTCGCATCTGATTTGGATAAGTATAATTCTGATCCTGACCAACTCGCCAAAAATTTAAATGCCGAGCAGTATTTCCAGGAACCAGGAGCTCGACACTATCAACGACAGGGAAAAAACAGATCAAAACTGAATTTCAAACATCCGGAATACAGACAGCATTTTGATGGATTTGAACCCGATTGCTGCCTGCTGGATCCTCTATTTCAGTATGGCCCAGAGAGTTTTCGAGTGATTGATCAGCTAAACTCTGAAGGAACTTGAAAAACTTAAAAAAATCTTCAATAACGCTTTTATCGGTTATAAGGGTATTCCTGTATCCAGTTAAAGCCCCTTTTGGTTAACAAAAATTTATCCGGCTTTTGTTCACTTAAATGTATATAGAGTGAATCCGCATTATTTTCACCGTTTAACAGGAGCCGAAGATATTTTTTTTCATAATTGAATTTATAGCGATTACTACCGGAGGTTAAATTCAGGGTCTTCTTTAGAGTATCTGTTTCTGCATTGTACCGAGTCAGACCACCGTTCATCCTCATAACATTTGCTTGCCCGGGATATTCCATTATCAAGTATTGCCATCTATTATTATCGGTTATCAGCGGAGGTACATTTTCTCCATTTTTTATAAACAATTCTACCTTCCAAAGTCCGTATAAATGAGACTTCTCCCGGCCCGGTCCATATTCTTGATATCGTTGCCAAATACTTGTAATCGAACTTAGTATCACGAAACCAATAAATAAAAACTTAATTGCATACCAAGTATATCGCTGAATTTTATTTATAAATACGCTTTGGAATTCTCTCGGCTTTGCTCTCCTATTTAATACAAAAACATTCATCAATCTTTTAATGTCAGGAAGTAACAGAACCAGACTAAACAGAACTAAATGTGTGGAGAAAATTTTTACCGGAATATCATAGCTAAAATTCATCATCACTACATTTGACATCACACCCAGAGAGACGATAGCTCCTAGCGTTGTTGTTCTTGTTGACAAAAAAAGAAGCGCTGCAAGAACCTCCATCAAACCTGCAAATATTGTATACGGTTCAGAAAATCCCATAAATGTCCAAACCAGTCCCATTGGTGACATATCACCAATGGGTTGCAATAGCCTCTCAATACTTGGAAAGGGAAATTGAGTTTTAATGACTTTCGCCATTCCATACATAAAAAGCGTTGCAAACATATAATATCGAAGATGCACAGTGAGCCAATGAGCAAGCTTTTTATAATTTGCACGATTTCGGTCTGAAACTGACCAAATAATAGTACCGAACACTGCAAATAAAAAATAGATGAGCATATGAATATAGTCGATCAACCTGTCTCCACTTCCAGTGGTATCAGTATTGATTGACCTCTCGATAGATAAGACCGATTTACCAAACCAAACTCCTAAACTATTCCAGAAGGATGTGTAAAATTCTGCAAGAAATGAAATACCCGGGACTATACTATATGGCGAGGGTAAGGTAAATAAAAGAATATATAGACAGCCAAACCTGAACAGGACTTTTTTCCCAACTCCCCACATCTCTTCTGACATAGATTTCATAATCATTCGCTCTTTGCAACCTTAAATACTCCACTTCATCCAAAAAAGCAATTAATGTCTCTAAATCAGTACGAGAAAGGCATGGAAGGATACCAATAAAATTAAGGGGTAATTGAGCATTATTTCAGAGATTTTCACGAATGTATAATTTTGTCCGCCTTCATGAAGTTCAAACCCTCATAATTTTCATCTATATGAGATAAAATCAAAATATTAGAGCTTTTTACTCTTTCACTTTAGTAAACTCAAATGTTTGTCCGTCGCTTTGCTGAAGTTCGAATGTCTGGAACTTCCCGTTTACCCGATTGGCGAATACCAATGTTATACCGGCGGGTATAAATTTCATTATTTCACCTTCAAAGGGCGTGAGTGGTATGGCTCCCTGACCTGTTGCCTGTGCCTTCAGCACATCTCCATCCATAAAAATTTCGATCGCAAGCGGACTTTCTTCCGATGAATAGGAACCGGTATAAGCTTTTAATTCACGCTTCTTTAACTTAACCTGTTGGGAATCAGAAGAAAAATCCGGAATCTCAAACGCCTGATCGAAAAGAATACTCAATACTCCAATAGAGATATCATTCAAGGCGTAATTGAATCCGTTGCCAAGAATAGAAAATGTTAAATCACTATCGGGAAAATGTCCGGCTGTTGATTGAAACTCATCAATTCCACCATTATGTCCCCAAGCCCATTTATCATGAAAAGGCATCCTATAGATTCCGAAAGCATACCCATCCTGTAGGTTTTTCATCTTCTCTACAGATTCTTGTGTTACAATCATACCATCAAAAAGTGCATTATAAAATGTTGCCACTTCAGTTGAGGTAGAGACAATGGCTCCGGCACCGTGGGGAACCGACATATCTGTTTCTGATGCTCTTTTCCAAGCTTCTCCATTGTACTTGAAGGAATGCGCTTCTCCACGATCTGTTGAAATATCCATCCCATAGTAAGTCCTCTCTAATCCGAGCGGTTCTGTAATCATCTCTTTGAGTGCCTCACCGTAACTCATTCCTGTTACTTCTTCGATAATATATCCCAATAACATATAACCAGAGTTGCTATACTCAAACTTTTCTCCGGGTTCAAACGATGTACCATACTCAGCCATCCGATCAATCATCTCTTCTCGGGTTGCACCTTTTTTGTAATAGTCCATGTATTCTTCATCGCTGGTCACACTCACCAAGCCCGACCTGTGGTGCAACAGATGCTCGATAGTAATTTTATCGGCGTTGGGAATCTCAGGAAAGAAATTACTTAGATGATCTGATAGACTGATTTCACCCTGTTCAACCAGTTGCATCAGCATAGTGGATGTGAACGTCTTGGTGATGGACCCAATTCGATAAACAGTTTCAGAATCAGCCGACTGTTGACCATCTAAAAATCCATACGCATTTTGAAAAAGAACTTCATCATCCTCAAGAATGGCCACCGATCCCATAAACTTGTCATGCTCAACTAGAGTCGACAGATAGTTGTCTAATTTCTCCTGATCAAATGAGTGCTGAGCCAGTAAAGGTTGAGAGTGAAAGAGTTGCAGAACTAAAATTAATCCTGCAAATACTGATAAATAGCGTTTCATTGTATGTCCTCTGAAGTTGTAGTTTTTTATTCAAAAAGGACGTACGAAAACTCAACGTCAAAGTTTGGAAATCAGAAGTAAATAAATGCTATCTACACATCAAACTCAATTCCCTGTGCCAATGGCAGTTCATCCCCCCAGTTGATGGTGTTTGTCTGCCGACGCATGTACGCTTTCCAGGCATCAGATCCCGATTCGCGTCCGCCGCCCGTTTCTTTTTCACCGCCGAATGCTCCTCCAATTTCAGCACCACTCGTCCCGATATTGATATTCGCAATACCACAATCCGATCCGCGATGACTCAAAAACGTTTCTGCTTCGCGCATATTCAGTGTAAACATGGCTGAGCTCAATCCCTGTTTTACACCATTATGATAGTTTATCGCTTCATCCAGCGAAGAATATTTGATGAGATAAAGAATCGGTGCAAATGTCTCTTCCTGAACGATTTCGTAATGATTTTCTACTTCACAAATGGCGGGCTTCACATAATGACCTTCCATATCTTCAAGCACCTCACCACCGGTAACAACCGTTCCGCCCTCTTCTTTGATCTGTTTGAGCGCATTCTGCATTGCTTGCACCGCATCGTGATCGATCAGCGGACCAACGAGTGTATCTTCATCCAGTGGATCACCAATTTTTACACTTTGATAAATTGATACAAGGCGATCTTTCAACTCATCAAAAACAGATTCGTGAATGATCAATCGTCGGGTTGAAGTACAACGCTGACCCGCAGTCCCAACCGCGCCAAAAACGACCGCGCGAACAGCCATTTCCAGATCGGCATCTTTACTGATAATGATTGCATTGTTTCCGCCCAATTCGAGGATCGTCTTGCCGAGGCGGGCTCCTACGGTTTGGGCAACCTGTTTACCCATTCGAATTGAGCCGGTTGCTGAGATTAACGGGACTCGTTCATCAGTTGTCATCCATTCGCCGACTTCTCGTCCACCCGTTATCAAGCTAAACACACCTTCCGGCACATTATTCTTCTTCAGAACATTGCCGATAATTTTTTGAACCGCTACCCCGCAAAGAGGTGTTTTTTCCGATCCTTTCCAGATCACCGTATCCCCACAAATTGCTGCAATCATGGCATTCCAGGCATAAACGGCAACAGGAAAATTAAAGGCGGAAATTACTCCAACAGGTCCCAGCGGATGCCACTGTTCGTACATGCGATGTTGAGGCCTTTCGGAGTGCATCGTTTTTCCATACAGCATTCTCGACTGACCGACTGCAAAATCACAGATATCGATCATCTCCTGGACTTCACCTAATCCTTCCTGGTAGATTTTGCCCATTTCGTAGCTCACCAGTTTTCCCAGCGGCTCTTTATATTTTCGAAGCTCTTCACCAA
Organism: uncultured Rhodohalobacter sp.; assembly: GCA_964422985.1. GTDB lineage: Bacteria > Bacteroidota > Rhodothermia > Balneolales > Balneolaceae > Rhodohalobacter. The sequence continues at coordinate 17,954 of CAYRDO010000056.1, forward strand.
TCTGCCGGACAATCTCTCCCCGCTGCGGTGCCGGCATCATTCGCCACTCTTTAAATGCTTCCTGTGATTTTTTTACGACTTCTTCATACTCACTTTTTGTGGTTTGATAGACCTCCGCAATTTCTGATCCGTCAGAAGGTGTGTAACTCGTAATTTTTTCTGAAGCATCATCCTTCAAAAAATTCTGTCCTGTTGACGTACCTGAATTTTCATTCTCAATACCGAGCTCGCTCAAAAAATCTTTCATGTCTTGAATCTCTTTTTATTTAAAACCTTTTTGTAAAGATAGAGGGAATGTGATTAAGTGAAAAGGCCCTCTTGGGATTCCTTTGGGGCAAAAATTTTAAAATCAGGCGGGACGCTTGCGCCATTCTAACAAAACATAACCGTCAAAAGTCTCCCCAAACCAAAAATTTTACCTAATTGCTGAGGGTAATCGATCCACTGTTTGGAGTTGCTTTATAGCTGACAAACCTTCCATTCTCATCTTCTGTGGAAGCAATCTGGTTCGTTTCCCCATCTTGCGATACAGTCACATTTTCCCAATCGGCGGGTACATATGTTTTAAGCGTTAAGGGAAAATCGTACAAATCGGGATCCAGAGAATGAGTCAGCTCAACGGTTATCTCATCAGAAGTTGTTTTTGTTTGAACGTCAGCATTCATCCGCTCTCGCATATATTGGGTCACATCTTTAAAAGTTGCCACCCAGAGTTGATCCTCCCGATCTTTGATATAGGTAAAATATTCTTCAAGCTCGTCTCTGGATAACGACTCCCATCCGATTCCCTCCACACCATGAAATACGTTTACCAGCCAGATGTTGTCTTCTTCGAGCGACTGATCCACCCACGATTTCATCAGGTCCATCGGAGTATCAGAAAGCGGACCTCGCTGCCACTGAACGTATTCGGTTTCACTTTCGCGCGGATCTTCATCACTGGAACGGTTCAATTCCGTTAAATAAGGATGCGGCATTCGGTTTCGAAGTGCAGGGAATACCTGGTGAGCATATTCCATCACACGTTCATCTTCTGTTCCGAAAGGACACTCAGCCGAAAACGTATGCTCCGGCCCAAGGTGATTCAGAATATCCAGCCGACTCTTCTCGATCTCATAAAAAATGTTTGTTGAATCCATCACCGCCAGGTAAGGATGAAGAATGGTATGGCTTCCAAACTCATGACCCTGCTCTGCAAATTTTTGCAGTTCCGGCCATGTAATCAGATCCACATCTTGATCCTCAATCGCCAGCACATTATAGAGTTCATCCATATATCCGTCACTTGGCGGAAACTCCCCATCTCTGATTCGTTGAAATCCCTCGTCAATGATGTCATACGCTTCCTCCAGATCTCCGTCACTAAAAGCTCCGTGAGCCTCATTATGATACTGATACGTTCCCTCGTACCCCGGAAACCGAATAGCAGAAGCCCGTTCAAAAAAGTTTTCTTCATTGGTTGGAATCTCAGCCGTTTCTGCGATAATCTCTTCCACAGGCCGACCCACAAATTTTGGATCATATTCTGATCCCGGAATAGCACCGGTCACCAGGTAAAATGTTCCGGGCAAGCCCAATTCATTCATAAGCGGAATAGCCACCCGAAAATGATTGATTGTACTGTCATCATACGTCAGAGAAACGGCCGCTTTTTTTCCGTCCTGCCATTTTGAAATTTCAGTTTGTCCGATTTCACCATTTTCTGATGAGCCGGAACAAGCGAACAGAAACATTGTGAGCAGAATCAATATTCTTTGAAGCATAACGAAGATTTGTTTTGGTAGTGAGCTATCTGGTTATTTGTGCTGCAAATGTACTACATCCCTCCAGCAAATTAAAAACTTCTACTCCCTCTTTTGATCTTTTAACGAAATCTCTTGGAAAATCGATATTTTTAGTGATATAAAAGTCATTCAAAAATCATCTATACATGAATATCCAAGCGGCATCGAACAATCAATTGAAGAGCTGGAAAAAGCTTCAGATGGGGAAATATCGCAAGAGAAACCAGCGATTTCTCGCTGAGGGCGTTCGTTGCGTAGAACAAATTCTTGAGAATGGTAAAATAGAGGTAGAGGAGTTGATCATTCATAAGGGCTGGAATCCCGATCAACTTTCAGTAAAAACTGATTTGCCGATTTATGAATTGGAAACTTCAGATTTTGAATCTGTTTCTGATACCGATAATCCACAGGGAATTGTAGCTGTTTGTAAAATTCCGCAGGAATCAAGTGCAAAAGAGTTAAGCCAAAAATCGGGAGTAATTCTGGCGACTGATGCCATCCAGGATCCCGGCAATCTTGGCACAATCATCCGAACAGCTTGCTGGTTTGATGTTGCCGGAATTCTTTTCGGAACCGGAACAGTGGATTCTTTTCATCCAAAAGTGGTTCGAAGTACAGCGGGAGCAACG
>CAYRDO010000057.1:0-20251 GCA_964422985.1 uncultured Rhodohalobacter sp.
AATGGCAATTGCTACACCGGCAATGTTACCAATACCAACCGTTGCAGAAAGTGCGGTTGAAAGAGCCTGGAAGTGATTGACATCTCCTGTATCGTCGGGGTTATCGTAAAAACCACTAACCACTTTAACGCCATGTGTAAAGCGTCGAATTTGAATAAATCCCATTCGAAGTGTAATAAAAATACCATATCCCAAAAGAAGGATTACCATGGCGGGTAACATTTCAGGGGTATTCCAAACGAGATTATTAAAAAACCCTACGATTCTTTCTAAAACTTCCATCTGTTCTGTTTAATTTCCGAGTTGAATTAAAAACCGAAGGTATAAAAGATTTGACAAAATTTTTGACAAAATTTGGATTAAAGTGAACGATTTGAAGCAGCATTCACATTTTCACTATAGATTAGGAAGCAAATAGTTAAGAAAATTATATCATAAACAGTTGATTAAACAGAGATACTATGACGAAAGCTGATATTGTAGATGTAATATCATCATCCACGGGTTTAACCAAGGTAGAAACCGAAGCTGTTGTCAATGGTTTTATGGATACAGTTATTGATGCCATGAAGCGTGGCGAAAATATAGAATTGCGTGGCTTTGGAACCTTTAAAGTGGTGAAGCGCGCCCAACGAGTTGCCAGAAATCCCAAGACGAATGAAGAGGTTATTGTGCCCGAACAATTTGTTCCTCAGCTAAAAGTCTCCAAAGACTTTAAAGAACAGGTGAACGAAGCGAATAGCTAATCTTCCAACTTAATTGAGGGGAATGTCTGGTTCCTGATTTACGGGGATTATTTTTGGTAAACACGTACATAATCAATCACGAAAGCTTGGGGAAACTGTGTTGATTCATCCGGGTTCGGGAGAAAATCTCCGCCAACAGCAAGATTTAGTATAATATAAAATGGGGTTGAAAACGGGTTAAACTCTGTCTCTATTTCTGTGTATTGAATGCGTTGGTATACTTTATCCTCAAAGTACCAAATCAAATCTTCTTCGGTCCATTCGAGCGCGTATGTATGAAATTCCTCGCTCAGTTTACTCCCGTCGCTTGTAAATTCATCGACGAGGAATTTACGGCATTCCATCATTCCCTCCTCGCAGCCACCACGCCAAAAATGGATGGCACCGCTGGTGGTGTAGGGCTCATTTCCGCGATATTCCATAATGTCAATCTCACCACCTTTTGGCCAACCGATATCCCGAATGGGCATCAGCCAAAATGCCGGCCAGAATCCCTTCCCTTCCGGCATCTTTAATCGTGCTTCAAAGCGGCCTTGTTCCCATCCAATACTTGTGCTATCTGTAGAGATACGCGCAGATGTATATTCGCTGCCCATGTAGTTCTCTTTATGAGCTTCGAGATGTAACTTCCCGTCTTCTATGTAAGCATTTTTACTTCGCGAAGTGTAGTATTGCAGTTCGTTGTTGTAAGCTGTTCCTATCCAGAAATTCCACGTGTCCGTATCCAATGAATCTCGGTTGAACTCCTCCGACCATACCAATTCATAATCCTGAGAGTTCGCAGTTTTTATATTGAAGGTTCCGGTGAATATCAGTGCAGCAAGAAGTAAAATTGTTCTTTTCATAGTATGTATCAAATAAAAAATCCCGATGACTCAGATAAAATAAGAGCCATCGGGATTTTTAAAAATGGTTGATATGTTTTTTAGAAATCGATTCCAATCGTGAAGTAGTGAATCGGATCTCCCTGGAATCCGCCTCTTCCATATGGCCAACCAATATCATATCGTACAGGCAGACCAAGGAGAATGGTACGGAGTCCAAAGCCAGCACCAACTAGAATGTCGCCATCTACAAATGTAGTTTGTTGATCGCCTTCTTGCGGTTCACCTTCACGCAACATTCCGGTTTGAGGGTTGATATATTCCGTTCGCTTGGTCCCAATCTTCCAGTCGAGATCGGCGCTGTTTTCGTAGTAAACGATTGGGTTGCCCGCCTGATCGTTATACCGGAAGTAAGGGACGTCGAAACCCCAGGCCGCACCGGCATCCACAAAAGCTACACCGGTTAAATTGTAGAGCGGCAGAAGCGGGATCGGGCCGGGAAGAATAGCGGCGAACAATGGAAATCTGAATTCAGCATTTACCATTGTAAACCGGTCACCAAATATTGTATTGAATTCATGGCCTCGAAGCGGTGTTGCCGGAAGTGTAAAGAAGGTATCGGCAAGCCGATCAAACGGAATTTCTGCATCCGACCATTTTTGGTTGATCCATCCGAGCATACCACCCATAAAGAATGTTTGCGAATCGCGGCCAAACGATGCCGAACCCGCACCACGAAGAGCAAACGAATATCTGGATCCTAAATTAAAATACTTGCGGAAATCACCGAGTACGGTTGCAAATTGTGGCACTTCGCCACCCAATGGAGGGCTACCGGACAATCTCACCGAATATCGAGTTCCGCCGGCAGGTGTGATGAATCCCGGGATGGTATAATCACCCGTAAAGGTAACTTGCGGATAGAGGAACCATGTATCTTCGTTCCGGGTATTTTGTCCTCCAAAACCTGTAACCGTACTAAAGTCTCTTGCAATTCCGATAGCAGAAACGCCATAATCAAACCGTTGATACCGGTTCAGCGGATATTGAAAATCGATCGATCCACCAAACGTCCGGAATCTTAACAGCTCACCAAGATAGGTCTGATAATTCCTGGATTGATGGAAGAAAGACGCGAAGAAATTGGTTCGGTTTTTCAGGTATCCGTATTGGAATGTGTAATCACTGTTTCGGAGATCAAATACCAGGTTCGATCCAAAAGAAATTTGATGATCACCAAAAAGGTCGGTCAGCGAAACGTAAGCAAATGCCGATGTTCCGTAATAAGTGCTTAACTGACCGGCGGAATAGCTGAAATTAGGAGAGAACTCTAACTTATATTCTTTCGGTTGAAATAACCCTTCTGCCGTCAGGTTTCCTTCCGGCTCAAAATTACTGGGATCGTCTCGCAATTCCAGCGTTGAGTCTCTGACAACAGATTCGCCAAACTGGTAATTTCGGAAATCGATTCGATCTGAACTGCTGTCTTCACCCTCTGTTGTATCAGGTTCGTTTGGCTGGATATATCGATTCTGACCGGACGTTGTCGCATCGGGAAGCATACGTGATGAAATAGCATTGCCCTGTGGACGTGCCTCAATCATTTCCTGTACATATCGTACGGCCGGAACACGGTCACCGGGCCCTTCTTCAGCTCGTTCACGCGCCCAGGTATTGGGCTCAAGAGGATCTTCCCTACGCTGAGTGAGCGGAGACCGCATCATATAAATATCAGGATAGCCTTCGTTGAGAGAGTTAAATGCAAGTCGGGTCCCATCCGCAGAAACAGACATCTGCATCACACCGGACTGCAAATCTGTAAGTGGATAGACAGATCTACTTCCCAAATCGTACTCATAAATATTTGGAATTCCATTTTGATCCGAAACAAATAACAGTTCGCCGTTTCGGGTCAGTTTTGGATTCGTTTCATCCCAAATTGTATTTGTAAGCCGATCAATTCTTCGTCCTTCTACATCAATTGCATAAAGATCCTTCTGGAAGAAGGAGTCTTCTTTCATCCCGGAATAACCTGCCAGGAAAGTATTAGGCTGAACATGCTCTCCACGGTTAGACACAAAGTAAATTGTTTCTGAATCAGGTCCCCAAGCCGCTTCAATATCAGTGAAAACATCATGAGTTAAATTCACGAATTCTTTGGTTTCCAGGTTATAAACAAAGATATCCTGGTAGGGACCCACGTTGCCGTCGAATGCTATTTTATTGCCATCCGGAGACCATGCAACTGAGTTAATGGCATCTACTTTTGGAAATTTTATGGTTTGAGTATCCAAAGATTCATAATTAACAATAGCCAGATTGTACGATCCCTGGGATTTACTGGAGAGCGCGATTTGTGATCCGTCCGGCGACCACGAAAGGTTTGGGTTGAGAATATTCAACTCCTCAAACATTGGGTTGTCGGCACCGCTCACAATCGTCTTAAGTTTTTCGCCGCTGTTTGCATCCACTACTACAACATCAAACACACCCCGGCGGTTTGTGAGCATGGCAATTCGATCGCCACGTGGTGATATCGATGGACTTGTGTTGTATGAGCCGGAACGGGCTCGGTTCGTGATCTGTGTAGCCATACTGTTAAGAGACTGCCGGTTAGCTACCTCAGGGAAATATCTCTGACGGTAAAATTCCTGCCACCGATCAGAAATCTCCTGAATATTCAACCCTAACGATTGAACCAATGACTGTTCGAGATTCCGTGTGGTTTTAATTCTCTGTAAAATTTCTGTGATTTTTGGGCGACCATATTGATCCGCTATGTAATACCAGAACGACTGACCGCCACGATAAGCATAGAAACCACTTAACTGAGGAAGAGGGGGGAGATAATCATTCAAAACGGCATCGCGCACATACATGTCTGTTTGAGTATCCCACTTGAGAGCGAGGTATTCGGCAAGTCCCTCATCAAACCAGTTTGGAAAAACAAGTTGAATGTTATTGTTAATGATAGATTGTGCAGAACCGCCGTAATAAATATCGTTTACGTATGCGTGTAACAATTCGTGCTGAATCGTTCGGCGGAAATCAGCATAATCTGCCATGAACGGCTGAGTCATTCGGTTTTTAAATGGATCCGTTACACCACCAATTCCCTGGGCATCTACCGGAAGTGCTACTACGTTTGTCTGAGAAAAATCGCTGTGAGAGTCGTAAATAATCACCGGGATTCGGGACGTGATCTGGTCTCCAAAATCTTCATTCAGTTGCTTCAGGCTCGATTCAACCGCTTCTGCGGTAAACTGGGCAAGGTGATAATTCTTAGAGTTGTAGTAATAGATATCGAAGTGATCTGTCTCAATAAATCTCCAGTCGAACGTTTCATATTGTACCCTGTTCTTCCCGAAATTAAAGAACTGAGCATTGAGCTGTTCAGTCGCTGACCCAGCAATCAAAAAAGCTATCAGCGTAGTAAGTAAAATTTTAGACGTTGCGCGCATGTTCATAAAATTTAGTTAGAAATCAGCGATCACCAGATCAATTTGCCTTTTTTCAAGGTCGGTACGAGTTACCTTCGCTTTGATACTATCACCGAGCTGGAATTTTTTACCTTTCGATCTTCCTACCAAGCAATGCAAGTTAGGATTATAAATGTAGTAATCATCCTTTAAATCACTAACGCGAATCATACCCTCACAGTATATATCGTCAAGCAAAACATAAATTCCATTTTCGGTCACTCCACTGATGGTACCCTGGAATGTTTGACCAAGCCGTTCAGACAGATATTCAACCTGTTTGAGTTTCACCGAATCTCGCTCTGCTTCAACAGCATAACGTTCTCTTTCACTACAATGTTCACCGGCATGCTCTAATTGAGTGTAAGTGTATTCTGTTGACCCGGAATTGTACCGTTTCAAAAGCCTGTGAACAATCACATCGGGGTAACGCCGAATGGGGCTTGTAAAGTGTGCATAGTGGGCAAATCCAAGACCGAAGTGTCCGATATTTTTAGGTGAATATTCCGCTTTAGACATTGCACGGAGCATCAGGTCGTTAATAATTTTCTCGATAGAAGTATCTTCAACCTCTTTCAATAACTGGTTGATATTCTTAGAGGATATCGATCCGTCCACATCAAAGTTGATGCCCAGAGGTTTAGCGGTTTCCTTGATGTTGTGAAGTTTCTCAAGGTCCGGCTTATCATGCACGCGATAGAGAAACGGGTGATCGTTCTTTGCTTGTCTTCCGCCTCCTTTTTTGCGAAGTGAATCAATATGTTTAGCCACGGTTTTGTTGGCCATCAGCATGCACTCCTCAATCAGTTTATGCGCGAACAACCGTTCTTTCACAATTACATCCACAGGTTTGCCGTCATCGTCCAGAACAAATTTTGGTTCCGGTGTTTCAAAAGCGATGGATCCTTGCTTAAAGCGTTTATCCAGTAACGTGTTGGCGAGTGCCTGCAGCGTCTTTAGCTGATTTTCAAACGGATGTGAATTCTTGCCATCCAGAATATCCTGAACTTCATCATACACGAACCGCTCATTTGAGTGAATCACTGTCTCTTCGATGGAGTAATCAACCAACTTTCCGTTGGGGGCGATTTCCATAAAACAACTGTATGCAAGCTTGTCCTCTCGCGGACGAAGGCTGCACATTTCATTACTAAGCCGTTCCGGCAGCATGGGGATCACCCGATCCACCAAATACACGCTGGTTCCACGATTGAACGCTTCATCATCCAAAACAGATCCGCGCGGCATATAGTGAGTCACATCCGCAATGTGCACGCCTAAGTAATAATTTCCATTGTTGAGAACTTCTATACTCAATCCATCATCAAAATCTTTGGCATCGGCGGGATCAATTGTGAGAACTACTTCATTGCGCATATCTCGCCGGCGCTCAATTTCCTGCTGCGGAATTTCATCGGGAATGTTTTCGGCAAACTCTTCAACTTCAGGAGGGAAGGCAGCCTGGAACTGTTTCTCAGCCAGGATAGATAATACATTTGCCTCATTCGAGCCCGATTTTCCAAGAACCTGGACGATTTTTCCCTGCGGATAACCACGAGCGTCATCCCATTGGATGAGCTTACAGGAAACTTTATCTCCCGGTGTGGCACCATTCAAATCATCACCTTCCACAAAAAAATCGATCCGGGAAGAGTGAGAGTCTGATTTAATGATATAGGTGTTTTTAGCCACCTCTTCGAGTGTTCCCACAAATAGGGTATTGGCTCGATTTTCTACATTCTCAATCCGCCCAAGTGGTTTGTTACTTTTCCGATGATATCCCATCAACTTTACGGTGACGATATCGCCGTCAAGAGCGGTGCCCATATATTTTCTGGAGATCTTAATATCCTGGTCGCGGCCCTCCACAATTACATATCCGTCGCCGTGGCTGGTAACATCCAATTTTCCCTGTACGATGTTTTTATCGCCTGAATTTGTTTCATTTAGCCGTACCAGGTTTCCTTTCGAAACCATAATATGCCCGAGCTGTTTTAGCCGGTTCACGGCACTTTTTAATTTTCTGGCTCCCTTCTTTTTTGATAAGTCAAGTGCTTCTACAAGCAGCGGTACCGGGATAGATGCATCCGGGTAGGACTTAAGGATCTCAATAATTTTCTTTTCAAGTGAACTTAAATTGTTTTTAGACATTAATTATGTTTTAAAATTCGGCCAATAATCAGTTGCTTTCTGCAATGGTTGATTCTTGATCATCATCTTCAGTTTTTTCTTCAATTCCAAATAATGACCGAAATGCATTAGAAATTCTAGCTTTTAAATTTTGCCAGGTATTAAACTGTACCTGGGCTTCAACCCCAACTCCGTTCATCTCTTGTGCTTGTTGTTCCAAGCCACTGGTATAATTCAGAGTTGGATCTTGCCTGTGAAAGGCGGTTAACGAAAATGTTTGATTGATACGATACGTTGCCCCAATATCGCCAATGTCGCTTTGTTCTCCGGTAATTTGTCCTTCACGTTGCAGAACGATTCGGTCGTCAAAAAACCTGAGGGCAACTCCCAAATCAACTTCGTTAAAAGAATTCAGATTCACGTCAATATCAAACGTAATATCACTTCTTAAAAGTGAATTGATCTGGTTTGAAAGTAACGGATTAATTAACTGACTCGTCAAGAGCGGATTTACAACCACAGCGGTACCTGAAAGACTTTCCGTAAGGCCAAGCCCTTGTGTTTGTGAAGGTGGCAAAAAGTTACCACTCAACAAAATACTGGTCGCCTGAATCAGTTTCTCATCTTCATTTTGATTCAGGTTGCTGATCTGTGTAGCAATTTGTGGATCAACATTGGTTTGAATACCTGTAGGTACTCTGAAAAAGAAATCGTTTTCTACAGAGGTCATCGTACCGGTGATTTCCAGCACGAGCTCAATAGGAACACGCTGAGCTGGACCTTGATTAGCGGCTCCTGATGTTGCTGCAAAAAGTGTAGTGATATCGGGTCGTGCACGATAGGTAGCAGTAACATTCAAATCGGCATCGGTTAAATCACCGGACCACACGATCGAACCTCCGGGTTCCAGAGAAAAGGTACGCGTAAAAATATCCCCACTTACAAACTGGTAACTACCACCGGTGATGTTAAAACGCCCAAACATGCTCACATCCTGGTCGGCTAAGAGAATGCGAATCTGGCCCGTTCCATCAGCACTGATAGCGTCATTCGTTACCCGGTCAAAAATCAGGTCTACATTGATGGGATTCGTCGCCTGGAACTGCAAATCCATTGTAAATCTTTCCATAAAAGAGAGTTCCTCGGCAACTTCTCCATTACCGTTTGTACCGTTTAGCCCTGTAAGTGGACCTTCCCAGTAAGGCTGATCAAAAGAATCTACAAATCGAATAAATCGCTGATCACCTTCATACTCCGTGGTAGGTTCAAGCGGAACGGAGATACTTGAGTTTGAGGAAACAATGAGCGGACGAGTTGTACTGAGAACAGGCGCAAAATTGGTTCCGGTAATTTGTGCCTGGCCTGTTCCGAAAATACTTCCGTAAAATGGGATATCCGGATCATACGGGTTATTCATAAACTGGATATCATTCATGTCAAAAGTAAGGTCGATATCCGTTGTGGGACCAAAATTGTTCAGGTCAACCTGGCCATTGAGCGTTCCGGTTCCGCCATGCTGATCTTCTAACCGAATATCCTGGAAGAGTAATCCGTCTGATTTATTGAAGCGAATCTCACCGTCAAGTGTGTACTCCACATTGGTAAATGCCGGAACTCCGTACACATCCGTGGCATTAAAAGTCGCATCAAAATCAAAATCGTTGGCCGTGCCGTGAATCGTTCCGCTTCCGGTTGCGCTTCCTTCCATATCAACAATAATATTGGGAACAATGGCGGTTACAATCCACATATCGATCTGTCGGAGATCGGCATCAAAATTAAATAATTCTTCATCTTCAGGCGTGTTTTCATCCGGGATTTTAAAATAACCATTCAGCCTAATATCCTGACCAATTCCTTCATTTCGGTTGTAATACTGTTGATATTTGCTCGGATCGGTGTAAACGTGAACATTCGTATCAAACCGATCTTCTTCGCTGTTAAAAGAACTGCTGAGGGTCACATCACCAATGATGCGGCCGTTCATTCGTCCCTCCTCGATGCTCAGATCACCCTGGATAGACGGTATTTGAGTAAGAGTTCGGGTTTGGAAGTTTCCATTCAGCAAACCGGAAAAAGAGACTCTGCCACCAATTAAATTGGAGATACGACTCAGGTCTAGATTTTGGATTTCGTAGTTTACAGAATCCTCGAAACTTGTACTGTATGTTCCATCAATAGCAATATAATCAGTTGTACTAGTGAGGATAAGGCTATCTACTACCAAACTTTGCTGATTGGTATAAGCTAACTGCGGAATGTCTTGTGAAACCCACCGATAATCTGACGTTCCAATTTCAAATTGCTCAAGATCAACATGAATGGTATCGGTCATTAAGTGACCTGAATATGAGGATTCAAGCATGAGATCATCTTCAAGCCTCTCTAAATTTTGTTGAACCCGGAAAGAATCATCGCGCATGGTAAAATCGATGGAACTTTGCCGTAGATTGTAATTTCTGAAACCGGCTTGTCCGCTGTTGATTTGCAGATCAATGGTGCTGGATGTTTTAAGTTCAGCATCATGCCGCAAACTTGCCGTAAACGTTGTGTTAAAGTCATCAGCCCTTAACTGTTCTGATCGAAATTCTTGATCATCAAAATTTCCTGTAATTAATAACCTCTCTCTTGAGGAAGTGACGGAAGCATTAAACTGAGCCTGGCTTTCAATTTCGGGGAAATCCGGATAATACAGTCTGAAAAGTGACAAGTCTTTCACATTCATCTGAACAGAAATATCGATTGTTCGGTCATCGGATTCATCAAATTCCGGTGATTGTAATTCGCCGAAGTAATCAGGAATGAATAGAAACTCCTGCGATATTCTTTCTTTGAGATAAACATTCCAATATTGGATATGATCGCGAATCAGGCTGTGATCGAGCGTGCCTTGCATCTCGCCATCAAAGAAAGAAGAGGTAAATCGAAATGTTCGGGTGCTGTCAGAGTTTTGGTTAATATCCGCATAAAACTGATGTGGACGGAGTGTATCGGCGTTGATTGTGGATTGCTCCATCTCAAAACTGACGCGTCCGACCAAATCATCCAGGCTAGAAGCCTCAATATCGGCTGAAAATGTGCTGTTGAAGCTAGTGGAATCCGCATAAAATTCAGGATAAAACTTTTCGATATCCAGGTTTTGTACGGTGCCATCCCCAACAAAAATGTGCTGATCTCCAGCTTTTTCATAAGAACCATCAGCAGAGACAAAAAACTCTCCATCTCCGCCATTGATGTCATAATCCAGATGGCCGGAATTATAGTCAAAATCGGCAACGAAAGAATTCAGGTCGACTCCCAAGAGAATACTTCTGCTTAAATCAACAGAGCTTGCAAACTGTGCTTCACTTCCTGTTCCGGTTCCGTCGAGTGTTACACCTCCCTGGATGATTGTGCTCTGAGTTGTATCATTCATAAATGGAGTGATGTCTAAGGAATCAACCTGAAATGAAAGATTGTAATCCAATGGCCGACCCAGGGAAAGAGAACCATCCAACGCAAATGATCCGGCCTGGGTTTGAGCTTCAAAATCGCTCGTAAGTTGATTCAGATTTCCATCCAATTGACCGCGAATGGTACTGAGCTGATATCGCTGAAGATTGTATTCGTTATTGAAGTAGGTTTCAGAAACCCAATCAAACATAGAGGGTTGAATCACCACATTATCCAGTTGGGCGTGATAGGCGAAATTGTTTGTAAATAGGTTCTGGGCATTCGCTGTAATCAAAACGGATGATTCACCAAGATTGGCCTGAAGCCGATCCAAATAGAATTGATCCAGCGTTCCTTCTGATTCGAGAACGATATCCAGATTTTCTTCAAATGGGGGATAGTTATCCGCAAAAAGCTGAACGAATTCTGTATCGAAAGAACTCTCCGTAATCTGGAATCGATACTCGGCCTCTTCAAATTGTCGCTGTAAACTATCACCAAACAGAGTGACCGGTGACGCCTCAAAACTAAAGTCCGCTTCTCCGATATCTGTACTGACCCGAAATCGATTGAGCTCAAAAAATTCATCATCATTGTAAAATTGGCCGCTCATCTGGAAAAACTCGTACGGAGTACCGGGAATCTCAGCCATAAAATTTGGAAGGTCGAAGAAAATCTGTGAATCGGTCACTTCCAGAAATAGATCTAGGCTTACATTCTCCACATTCAAAGGTGCCTGGACATGAAGCCGGTCCGGCAAGTCTATCGACTCATCCACCTCAATTCGTCCGTTCGTTACCGAAACAGATGGTGCAAAAATGTTAATGCGTTGCAAAAGCCGAATTTCCCCGCCCTCAAGAATATTCGTCTCCTCCGTTTGTTCTCTTTTTTGACTCAACGCGTGAAAGAAAGTGATTCTGTCATTCCGGCGGGTCAGATAAATAGTCGGCTCCGAAACTTCAAACGTTCGAATGGAAAGATTCTGCTGAAGAAGTTGCCACAAATTTACGCTGACTTCCGCTCGATCAAATGAAAAAACAGGATTGGTTGAATCAGATGGAGCGTAGACACGACCGTCATTTACACTTGCTGAAAATGGTAAAAATCCGCCAATTCTGCCGAGTTCAAGATTTCCCTGGAACTGGTTGTTGAACGCGGTGATCACTTCAGATTTCATATAATCCTGGCTGACCGGTAGCTGCAACAATCCCAGCAGAATCGGTATGGAAATCAGCAGAACGGCAAGTAGCGCAAAAACCGTCCGCCAAAAGAAAATCCAGATTTTATGTATATATCGAAGTAGCAACTACGTAAGGGACAGTTAAGGGACTATTATAATTCGTTAAAAGCAACATCCCAGGCTTGATTGATAAGTTTATGGTCTTTCACCGTTTTTACCTCAGGCTGCTGCCAATCTTTCAAGAGAACAAACTTTATATACTTATCGGTTCTTTTTTTATCCGACTTCATGTATTCATTTAAGCGCTCATAAGATAACTCATCTTTTGATACTCTAAATGTATACAGAGAACGGTAGGGAGATAATTTAGTTGTCTGGAGATTGGCGCCGGTCAGGTTTGATAATTCTTGAGCCGCGAGCATTCCGAGAAACACCGCCTCTCCGTGACTAATCGCATCAAAATCACACGCTTTTTCCAATGCATGTGCAAAGGTATGACCGTAATTTAAAAAGGCTCTGATACCCCCCTCAAATTCATCCTCTTCGACGATATCAGCTTTAATTTTGATGCACTTTGCAATAAGGTCGATCAGTTTTTTTGAATCGATGGATTGCAGGTTTTGTTCCAGAAAAATCTCTGCTTCGGTGAAGATCTTTTCATCCCGGATGGCACCATATTTTAAAATCTCGCTGAGTCCGTTTACCCACTCTTTTTTGGGGAGTGATTCCAGAAATTTAGTATCCGCAATGACTCGCTCGGGCTGATAAAAAGATCCGATCAGATTTTTTCCGGTTGAGTGATTCACCCCGGTTTTGCCCCCGATTGAGCTATCCACCATTGCCAAAACCGTCGTTGGAATATGAATCAGTGGTATTCCGCGAAGGGCTGTGGCGGCTGTAAATCCGCCGAGATCGCCGGTTACACCGCCGCCAAATACAAGGAGGGGAGTGTTTCGCCGAATGCCTTCCTCAAGCAAAAAATCCAGCGTTTTTTCCCAGTAATCAACCGATTTACTGCCTTCACCTTCCGGTATTTCGAGGTAGTGGATATGTTTTGTAAAATCCGACAATATGGACTCAATCCACTTCCAATGATGAGCAAACACATTTTCATCAATCAGAACAAAGAGCTTGTCGTCATTTTGATCTCCCAGAAAATCAGCAAGTTCGTCTTCTAAAATATTCTTGCCTACAGCAGCTTTGTAACTGCTTGATGTAGCATTAATGGTAATCTCGGCCTTCATAGATATTCAGCTTTTTAACAATTTCAGTTGTAATCTCTTCAATAGATTTATCATCGGTTTGAACGGAAAAATGCGACTGCTCATAAAATTGCATCCGTTCATCAAACAGTTGTGATATTCGTTCGGCAATTTCTTCAGAACTTTCAAGCATGGGTCTGCCGGATGGATCGCTCAATCGTTTCACAATTTCTTCCTGAGAGGTATCAATAAAAACCAGCCATCCATAAATTTTCAGGTGATCGACCACTTGTTGATTTTGGAGTGATCCGCCACCCAAAGCCAATACGCCTTCAAAATTCCCGGCTAGTTTTATGAGTTCTTTCCGTTCAATTGCACGAAACTCTTCTTCTCCTTTCTGATCAAAAATTTCAGGGATGCTCATTCCTTCCGATCCTTCAATTTCAGAATCCAGATCTTTAAATGGGATCTCAAGTTTTTCAGCGAGATTTTCTCCAATGGTTGATTTCCCTGAGCCCATCATGCCACACAAGTACACCGGATGTTTTAATTTCGATCTGCTCATGACGGCATTTTTTGTGGTTTCACCATTTCAACTTCTTCGCGATTTACTCGAACGGTTCCGGTTGGAGCCCCTTTCGGTTTTACCACATATTTTCGCTTGGTGATAATGACCGGCGCTAATCCCGATCCGCGTGCTTTTGAATTGTATGCGGCAACAGCGGCTGCTTTCAGTAATGTTTTCTTGGGAGGCATCTCTTTGTGGTTGTCCATTCGAATCACCACATGAGAACCGCTGACTCCGCGAGCGTGCATCCAAACGTCTTCTTTATGGGCGTCGGTTGTCAATTGATCATTGCTCTTTGCATTTTTACCGACCCAAACCTGGTATCCGTCAATCTCAAGAACCCGATATGGAGGTCCTTTTTTCTCGGTATCCGCTTTCAGAACTCCGGCATCAAACAGATCATCCTCATGCTCTTTGTACCAATCCTGGAACTCGTAAATTTTATCCACTTCATTCAGTGATTGCTGAAGCTCTTTCAAATCTTTTAGTTTGATTTTGATTTCCCCGAGCCGGCGCTTCGACTCCTCAACATTTCGTTTCGATTTGGTTGATTTCTCGTAATAATACTGAGCATTTTCAGCCAGCGTAAGTTTAGGCTTCACAGAGATTTCAACCATCTTATCCGGATTGTAAAGATCGGGAAATGTAACCGATTCATTAAATTCATTTTTTTCATGGGCATGAGCCATCAAAATGTGTCCGTATTTCTCGTACTTATCAGCGCGCTTTAATCCCTTATCTGCATGCTTCAACTGTTCAATGGTAGATTCATACTTATTGATCATTCTCTCCATTTTCGGCTTGATGGATTGTCGCTTTGATTCAAGTCGTCGTTCGTTGGATGCCTTGTAATACGCATGTCGGATCGCATCATTTACATTATCAAAGACCTTTAAATTATCAAATGGTAAGAGATCTTCCGGAATCAAACATACATTTCCATTTTCCAGAACACGAAATTCCGGCCGGTTGAGCATGGCATCAATAAGTGTTTCAACGACTTCTTTAATTTCGTCAATTGATTTCCCCTTCAATTCAAACTCATCAATAATTAAAGGAATAAGATGACGTGGAAATTTCGGGTCTAGTTTAGTGATGGCCCGTTTCACGGAATCATTTTCGGAAGGAGTTTTTGCGGTTGAAGCTTTTCTGGGTTCCGGTGGTGGATTGCCTTCAAATTCATCGGGCGATTTAAAGGATTCCACGATTGTATCCTCTTTAATCAGAAAAATATTCGGTGTATTTCCAAAAATCTGGAACATTAACGAATAGGCGCCCTCAAAGAAGATGGTTATGAAACGATCATTCTCTGCCATAGAAACATCCAGGATTTCTTTGTCGCCCAGGACCTCAAAAAAAGAGATGGTGTTTGCCTTTTTTGGAGGGCGGTCCGAATCAATAAAAAGTGCTGTTTCTTCTGGATTTGTAGAAAATTTTAAACGAAAACGAAAATTATCATCAGAAAGATATGCATCCCAGACATCTTTATGAGGAGAGATACTAAACTCGAACTTTTGGCCATTGCATTTGTTTTTTAGTACCTCCGTTAAATATATTAATACATAGAAGTTATTCATCGGGATGAGATTTAAGGAAATCCGTTTTCAAATTAAAATCGAACATGCAGTATCCAATTTTTCAGTCTGTTGTAAACAAAATTAAAAGTTCATTAAACAAGAGGAATATAAACGTTGTTAAGTTTAAAACGTGGGAAGAATCTCAGATTAATGCTGCTGGTTTGGAAATACTGATTGACCTGGAGGACACCACAAATCACTTAACACGTTTGTCCATCAACTTTGATTGGGACCGTTTTCGTGAAGCAGCTCTTGCCAATAAATTAGACGGGACGGATGGTCATCCTATGTTAAAATCGAAACGCCTGATTGAAGCCAATGTGGATCCTTCTATCGATATTGAGCTTGTTTGGCATTTTGATGTTGAAAGTTGTCAGCCCGAAAATGGAACTGAGGATGAAGACTTTAGAATTCAGATGGCCAGTGAGTGGATGGATCAGGCTAGTAAGAAAGTGAATGAACTTCTTATTTCCGACGATATCATTACCCGTTGGCATATTGAAGTGGATGGTGATGAATACGGAAGATATTTAACCGCGATTAATCTGCTTTCCTATTTCCAGTTTACGATTGGAGAATTGAACAGCCTGAATGAGGTTCATGAGTATATCGGCAGAAAACTGACTCATCTGCTTTATAAGGCAAACAGAATTATCAAAATCGCTGATAGCTGTGTAGTTGTTCCGGCTGCCTGAACCTTTGCCAATAAAAAAGGGCACAATCTCTTGTGCCCTGAAATACTTTTAAGTCCTTAACTTACTTTTTCTTTTTATGCCTGTTTTTTCTCAGACGTTTTTTCCGTTTGTGTTTAGCGATTTTTGATCGTTTTCTTTTCTTTCCGCTTGGCATAAAATCACCGCCTTGGTTTAATTTAGCTTCTAATTTCGTCTGTTATAGTCTTGAGTGTTAAACTCAAACAGATTACAAAAATACGAAATCTTTTCGAGAAATCTATAGTCATTATCTACGCATAAAAGTACTCAAAGAATCTATTTGCATGGGATTCTAGGAATCATAAAAAACCCTTTTAAAATAAAATCAGAAAGATTCCTGCTAAAGGGCTGAAAATTTCATTATTTTCCATGCTCAAATTTATTCGAATAGAAACATGCCAGATTTAGTAAAAGTTGCAAAGTTTGGCGGCACCAGCATGGCTGATTTAACTGCCATGAAACGGTGTGCGTCAATCGTATCATCAGATCCAGACAAAAAAATAATTGTGGTTAGCGCCACATCAGGGACTACCAACCTTCTTACCGAATTAACCGTTGAAAAATCGGTTGAGGCACGTGGTGAAATTGTTTCTGCCATCAGGGAAAAACATTTGGCTATTTGTGAGGATATGGGAAATCCTGAAACACTGGTGGAAAACGTGCAATCTTTGATGGATGATCTTGAGGCGATTACATCCCGCAAGCAGATTATGACTCCCATGCTTCGCGATGAAATTCTTTCCTTCGGAGAACGACTCTCATCAAAAATCTTTACAGAAGTTCTGAAGAAGCAATCTCAAAGTGCTGTGCAATGGTTTGATGCACGAGCAGTCATCAAAACCGATGATCATTATGGAAGTGCGGAACCGGATATTCCAGCAATTGCGCAAGCATCATCAGAAAAATTGCAACCTCTTTTGGTGGACTCCAGAATTGTTACGCAGGGGTTTATCGGATCAGAGCCAAATGGAAATACCACAACACTCGGACGGGGTGGAAGTGATTATTCCGCCGCCCTTTTTGCCGAAGCTGTTGATGCCGACGTGCTTGAGATCTGGACGGATGTAACGGCTATTTACACGACGGATCCCAGAATTGTCTCTGATGCGCGCCCCATTACCGAAATTAGTTTTGATGAAGCGGCTGAGCTCTCGGTTTTTGGCGCGAAGGTTCTACATCCGGCAACGATGGTACCGGCTATCCGAAAGAATATTCGAGTGTATGTGGGATCAAGCATTCATCCCGAAAAACCGGGCACATGGATTGTTCGGGATACAAAAGACAAACCGATTCTTCGTGCCATCAGCCTACGTCGAAATCAGACCCTCGTGAAGGTTCACAGTCTTGATATGCTTCACCGTTATGGTTTTCTTGCAAAACTATTTCAGGTTTTGGCTGAGCACAAAATTAGTGTGGATCTTGTAACTACGAGTGAGGTAAGCGTAGCACTCACCCTCGATACCGATGTGAACAAGCCGAATAACCCGATGTTGGACACAGAAGTTTTGGAGGAACTGCAAAAGTTTAGTGAAGTAGAAATTGTTAAGGATCTGTCACTGATTGCACTTGTAGGAAATAACCTGGATGCAACGGCGGGGCTGAGCGGTCCGGTTTTTGGATCTCTTCAGGAAACAAATATTCATCTGATATGCCACGGTGCCAGTTCTCATAATCTCTGCTTTTTGGTTGCAGAAGATGAGGCTGAAGATGTCGTCCGCGTATTACATAAACGATTTATTAAATCATGACCGAATCAACCCAGAAAAGAAAATTTGCCGTTATTGGAACTGGTAAAACCGGCGGAACTGTGGCTGAACTGCTTGGGGAATCAGCTATTCCCTTTGATGAATTTAACAAGCCCACACCAGAAAAATTGGAAAAAGCGGATGCTGCCATTGTCTTTGTTCCGGGATCAGCGGCAGAAGAGATTGTTGATATATTACTTAAAACAGATATTCCGGCAGTTTGGGGAACGACTGGATACGAATGGTCAAAGAATTTGCCAAACCGTGTGAAAGACCTTGGAACTCAATGGATTATCGGTTCTAATTTTAGCTTAGGAATGAACCTTGTTCGCAAATCACTCAATATTTTAGGAAAGGGATCGGAATTCCTGGATGAGCCGAAATTTCATATTCATGAAGTTCATCATGTTCACAAACAAGATGCCCCAAGCGGCACGGCATTGTCGTGGAGAGATTGGCTCGGGAAAGATGCATCCATCTCATCAGACCGGCAGGGTGATATAAAAGGAATTCATGAACTACATTTGAAAACCCGCGGTGAATCAATCTTTTTGAAACATGAAGCTCACGACCGGTCTATTTTTGCAGAAGGGGCGATTTGGACGGCGAATTACGTTTTAGATCATCCAGAAATAGATGCGGGTGTATACCCATTTTCAGAACTTTTTGATCGTGCATTTAAAGAATTGTTATGACTGATATTCAACTTTGGACAGCACTTATCACTCCCATGAAAGAGGACGGGAGTATTCATTATGATAACCTGGATGATGTGATTTCCCGACAGGAGGAAGCCGGAAACGGGATTCTCGTTTTAGGAAGTACAGGCGAGGGGCTTGCACTTTCGGATGATGAAAAGAAAGAGGTTGTTGATTTTGTGTCGGAACGAAGCAACTCGGTGCCGATTATGGTTGG
The DNA here is from genome assembly GCA_964422985.1 of uncultured Rhodohalobacter sp. Lineage (GTDB taxonomy): Bacteria > Bacteroidota > Rhodothermia > Balneolales > Balneolaceae > Rhodohalobacter. Next base: position 18,512 of record CAYRDO010000057.1, read on the forward strand.
AGTGGGTGGTTTTAATCTGAAAACTCAAACCGATTGGATTTCGTATTGCAACAAGAAAAATATCGAATCCTTTTTGCTGGTGAACCCGCTGTACTCAAAACCGGGATTGAAGGGGCAAATTCATTGGTTCAAATCGTTGATGGATGCATCAGAAAAACCTTGCATGATTTACAACATTCCATCAAGAACGGGAGTGAAATTATTTCCGGAAGTATTGCAGAAGCTTCAGCATCACCAAAATCTTTGGGCGGTGAAAGAAGCCAGTGGAAATATTGGTGAATTCCAGGAGTTCAGGAAAGCCGTACCGTCCATTCCTCTTTTCAGTGGTGATGACGGGCTGATGCCATTTTTCGCAGCAGCCGGTGGAAGCGGACTGGTTTCGGTCACATCCAACATCTGGCCGAAAGAGACGAAGTTGTATGTTGAAAAATGTTTAAAAGGAGACACCGCATCACTTTTTCCGATCTGGACGGATGCTGTGAAAGCCCTGTTTTCCGCCTCAAATCCAATTCCATTGAAAGTCTTGATGAAAGAAAAGGGATTGATTGAAACATCTGTTCTCCGTTCTCCTTTGACAGACGATGAGCTTTCATCAACCGTACATCTGAGAACATCTGATGAGGCAATTATGAACTGGTATCAATTGAATAAATAAAAATTTAAACAAAGAAATACCCTATGAGCTGGGAAGATATTTTAGATCAACTTGAAGAAGGAACCGTTCGTGCTGCTAATCCCTCTGGTGATGGCTGGGAAGCGAATGTGAAAGTAAAAGAAGCAATTCTTGATGCGTTTAAAGCGGGAAAAAATGTAAACTACGGCGGTATTTATGAAGGATTTGTAGATAAACAGAATCTCCCGCCAAGAAAATTCGATTCCGGCGACGGTGTTCGGTTAGTCCCAGGTGGATCATCTGTTCGAAGAGGTGCTTATGTTGCAGAAGGAGTTATTATTATGCCACCTGCGTATGTGAATATTGGCGCGTACGTTGACTCCGGATCAATGATTGACAGCCATGCCTTGGTTGGATCATGTGCACAAATTGGTAAGAATGTTCATTTATCGGCCGGTGTACAGATAGGCGGAGTGTTAGAACCGGTGGGATTGAGTCCGGTTGTGATCGAAGATAATTGTTTTATCGGGGCGGGATCGGTAATAGTAGAGGGGGTTTTAGTGAAGAAACGAGCAGTTATTGCTCCGGGAGTAACACTTTCAAAATCCGTTCCGGTTTATGATGCAGTGAACGAAGTAGTTCTCGGAAAAGGAGTAGCAATTCCAGAAGGAGCTGTTGTTGTACCGGGAACGCGGCCCATCAATACCGATTGGGGAATTGAAACTAAATTGTCGGTTTCGTGTCCAATCATTATCAAGTACAGAGACAAGGATAGTGACGCCTCTTTGGTGCTTGAAGACGCCCTTCGATAAAAAATTCTGTAAGGGATTGTAAAATTTCAGTTCTTACTAATAGAACGACAACAAAAATAAAACCCAATTTATTATGAGTTCATTAAACAAAGCGATGCTTATTGGCCGGTTAGGACAAGACCCGGAAGTACGTTATACACAGTCTAATACAGCCGTTGCAAATTTTAGCCTGGCAACTAACGAACGGTTTAAAGACCGAAACGGGGAGTGGCAGGAACGCACAGAGTGGCACACCGTCTCGATTTTTTCCGAAGGCCTGATCGGCGTGGTCGAGCGTTTCCTGCGCAAGGGCAGCAAGGTCTACATCGAAGGCCA
>CAYRDO010000058.1:0-20153 GCA_964422985.1 uncultured Rhodohalobacter sp.
AGAATCTACAGTCAAGCCCATCCAAGGGCAGAAAATAAATCCTAAAAGGAGGAAACTATGAAAACTACATTCACAGCAAGACATTTTCAGAGCAGTCCGGATTTAAAGGAATATTGCTTGAGCGCAGTTGAGAAACTCGATCAGTTTTTCGATAAAATTGTTGTGTGCGATATTATCCTTAAGCCGAGTCAAGATGATGATAATCCATCTATTGCTGAATTGAATGTAAAAGTACCCGGAACACTGATTAATTTATCTGAAGCAGCTCCAAGCTACGAACAAGCGATGGGTGCCGCAGTGGATAATGCCGTCAGACAATTAAGAAAATACAAAACCAAACATTTCGAACATCAATAAGTTTCTGCATATTAAATTCCCGTATGCCAGAGTTAAAATCATTTCTTTTTCGGCTCTCATGCGGGAATTTTCTTTTTTTACCTAGAATGATGAACCATGAAGTTGAACGTTGAACCAAGTCCATGTCTGTAGAAAACCAGGAAGCCATACCGATACGTGAAGATATCAAAGTCTCTTACCTAATTGAGAAGCTCAGAGAGCGAACTCAAATTGATGTGGAGGCTTGTGTTGGAGATGCTTATTCCGAAAAAAAATTAGTAACGGAAGCGGATCTTCATCGACCCGGATTAGCATTGGCAGGATATACAGACCTGTTCACCTATCAACGAATTCAGATTATTGGAAATACCGAATGCAATTTCCTGAGAAATCTTTCTGAAGGTGAACGTTCTAAATCGTTCGAAAAACTGGTTTCATTTAATCTTCCGGTCATATTTATTACCAGCGGAAACGAGCTTGGCATGGACCTTCTCAAGAAGGCCGAAAACAGGAAAATCCCGGTTTACCGAACCAAATTGGAAACCACAAAATTTATGTATCTGCTTCGTGATTTCCTTGAAGACTATTTTGCACTGCAAACCATGCTTCACGGTACTATGGTTGATGTGTACGGTATTGGCATTCTGATTAGTGGAAAGTCTGGCCTCGGTAAAAGTGAAGTAGCCCTGGATCTTGTTGAACGCGGTCATCGTCTTGTTTCTGATGATGTTGTGATGCTCACCAAGAAAAGTAATGTCTTGCTCGCATCTGCCACAGAAATGAATAAGCATTTTATGGAGATCCGCGGGCTAGGGATTATCGATGTTATGTCGATGTTTGGGATTCGCTCCATCCGTTATCAAAAAAGACTTGAAGTTATACTGGAACTCTCACTTTGGGAAGATACGGAGAACCTGAATCGCACAGGATTAGATCACGATACAGTAGAAATTCTGGGAACAAAAATTCCTTTAATTCATCTACCCATAACTCCCGGAAAAAATATTACCGTAATTGCCGAAGTGATTGCAATGAACTATCTGCTGAAACATTATGGCTATGATGCGGCCGAAGCATTTCAGAAAAAAATCAAAAAGCATATAGCAGATAAGAAAAACAGGCACGATATGCCACGGCGTGCCGTTGAGTATTTTGAAGGGGATTTCGAATAAATCATTGGATTTTCTTCATTTTTATTTTACAGCTAAAAAGGCTAATTTTTCTAGATATAACTGGATCACTCTGTTTCTCAATCTTCTATGCCCAAGAAAAACCACTTTTATTACGACTCAGAACGCTGTGAGTTCGTCCCGATAGAGTACGACCTGAAAAAAAAATTAATCCATTCTTTCTCTTTTTGGCTCATTAACGGCATCGTTTTAGCAACATTTGGCATTGCTCTGCTGACCAACTTTGTGGGTACTCCCACGGAAATTATGCTGAAAGATGAAAACAAAGCTCTTGTTGAGCAATTAAAACGGGCTGAATCTTCCATCACAGATATTGAAGAGCAATTACAAACTATTTCCGAGCTTGATAATGAGATGTATCGAACCATTTTAGGTTTGGATCCCGTTTCAGAAGATCTCAGAATGGCTGGCATTGGTGGATCAGATGCGTATTCTAAATTTGATTATTACGGTGAAGAAACTTCAGAAATATTACGTAGTACGGCATCCAAACTCGACCGATTGGAACGAAGGCTTGGCGTTCAGGAAGTATCGTTTGATGAAGTAAAGACATATTACAATACCAATCAGGAACGCCTGAAGAGTATCCCGGCAATTCGACCGGTGAATGGAATTATTATCAGTGGTTATGGTATGAGAATTCACCCGGTTTTACGCTATAAGCGTATGCATGAAGGGCTTGATTTTCGGGCTGATATCGCCACAAAAGTTTATGCAACCGGTGACGGTACTATTAAATTTGCTGGTCGAAAAGGCACATTTGGAAACCTGATCGAGATCGATCACGGCTTTGGATTTGTTACGCGATACGCGCATTTGTCTAATTTCAAAGAAAAACTTCGGCCGGGTCAGGAGATCAAAAGAGGTGATCTGATTGGTTATACCGGTAATTCAGGGCTTACAGAAGGGCCTCACCTGCATTACGAAGTTCTACATAATAATCGCCCCATCGATCCATTAACCTATCTCATTGCAGATGTAACACCAGAAGAGTACTTACTGTTCAAGCAATCATCTGATGGTTCCGCAACTTCTGTTGACGAACCTCTCTCCCATCTCCCGTAAGGAGAGAAACACATCAAATCAAAAAAGATTTATTTCTTCTCGTTTTCAGGTCCGCAGACAATTTTGAAGCCTTTCTTACGAATCGTTCGGATGTATTCAAAATCCGAGTGTTTCCGAATTTTTTTCCTCAGATAACTAATATAGACGTTGATGTAGTTTGTCTGAGTGTTGAAATCAATTCCCCAAACATTTTTTGCCAACTCTTCCTGAGAAATTACTCTCCCTTTATTCCGAACCAGGTACACTAACAAATTAAATTCGCTATTTGTTAGATCAACCTCTGCGTCATTGATAATCATCTTACGTTCAATGAGGTCGATTTTCATTTCATAGCACTGAAGTTCGCTTTCTGTACTTCCTTTTGAATTTGTTCTTCTGTGGATGGCTTCAATTCGTGCCAGAAGCTCCTCGACGCTGAACGGTTTTGTCAGGTAATCATCTGCACCTACATTCAGAACTTTCACTTTCATGTTGGTTTCTTGCTCGGCAGACAATACTAGAATAGGTGTCGTGAGATCTTTATCACGAAGATTCACACAGACATCATAACCTGTACCATCCGGAAGTCGCAAATCAAGAACAATCATATCAAAATCACCCTTCATCGCTTTATCTTCACCAGTTTCAGCAGAATCTGCTTCCGCAATGTCCCCGCCGTGATTCTCGAGAGCCTTCTTTACAAGTAATCTTACAGTTGGGTCATCTTCAATGACCAAAAATTTTAATCCTTCTAACTTTTCCATAAATACGCAATATTTTTATAGAATTGATGAATAGATCAGTCCAAATCGATCTAATTGTATTTGTTTTGGTTGTACTCGTTATAGTTTAGCCAATCACAGATTAGCACTGTTAATTTATTATTAAAAATATGTTTTTGTTTGATTAGTTGGAAATCTGCTTTTATACCCTTTTCACGTAGCCGTTTAATTTCGTTTCTTTGAGGTTTATAATCAACTAGTTTGTCTTGACTTCCATGTAATGCAAGTACATTCATATGTGAGATTCTTTTCCATCGGCCCTCCAAAACTTCGGTTTTGATCCTTGCACCGGCAACAATCAACTCATTTACAGACTTCGCTCGGGTCATAGCATAATACCCGGCAAGATACCCGCCCATTGAGTAACCTAGTAAACAAATGCGACAAAAGTCTATTTTTTCTTTCAGTTTTTTGATAATCTGATCAATAAATGTAGAGGTTTTCTCTAGAGAGTATATAAACTGATCTTGATCACCGTCATATAAATACCAAGATGCCCCCCAGTTCTCCACTTTCTTTGCAGTTCGTCTTTCATAAATGGGATATGGCCCCTGAAGAAACAGATGATATGCTTCCATTCTTACTAAAACTTCAAAGCATCTTTTCTTAAACGATTGAATATTATCTTTAAAACCATGTAAGTAGACAATTAACGGCTTTTCCATATCTTCTTTTCCCGTTTCAATTAACTCAAACGGAACGTCAATAGTAAATGATGTTTTACCGGAGATAAGAATCTCCTCATTTTTATTACTATTCATATACAGAAGAGTTATTTTGAAGAAAGTTAAATATCATCGATAATATAACTATCTAAATAGTTTAACCTATATCATATAAAACGGACTTCCCAAGAAAACATGAGCACAATACGAACCGACTGGTCACTCTCCGAAATTGAAGAAATCTATCACTCCCCCCTTTTAGAATTGATTTACAGAGCCGCCACTGTTCACCGGGAATATCATGAAACCGGCGAAGTTCAGGTCTGTACACTTTTATCAATTAAAACCGGCGGGTGCCCGGAAGATTGTGCCTATTGTCCGCAGTCTGCCCGATATCAAACAGAAGTAGATGCGGAAAAAATGCTCGATTCTGATGTGATTTTATCCGCCGCTCAAAAAGCAAAAGAGGCCGGGAGTACTCGATTTTGCATGGGGGCAGCCTGGAGAAATGCCCGAAATAATAAAGATTTCGATCGGGTAATTGAGATGGTTCGCAAAATCACCGATATGGATATGGAAGTATGCTGTACTCTCGGCATGTTAACCGATGAGCAAGCAGAAAAGTTGAAAGAAGCCGGATTGTATGCTTATAATCACAATCTGGATAGCAGCGAAGATTTTTATAACCGAATTATTTCTACACGAACTTATCAAGATCGACTTGATACCCTGCAGAAAGTAAGAGATAACAATATTTCGGTGTGTTGTGGCGGGATCATTGGAATGGGTGAAACCGACCGGGATCGAATTGAACTGATTCATAACCTTTCCACGATGCCTAAACATCCCGAATCAGTGCCCATCAATGCGTTAATTGCTGTTGAAGGAACGCCCATGGAAAATCAACCAAAAGTTCCCTGGCATGATATGGCTCGAATGATTGCTACTGCAAGAATTACAATGCCAAAATCGATGGTTCGTCTTTCTGCCGGGCGAGTAAATATGAGTATGGAAGAGCAGGCTCATTGCTTTATGGCAGGAGCAAATTCTATTTTTACAGGCGAAAAACTTCTTACAACGTGCAACAATGATCTTAACGAAGATCAAGAAATGTTTGAGGTTTTAGGGCTCACCCCCAGAGAGGCCTTTAAGAATGAGAAAGTTCCAGTAGCCTAAAAACTTACTCTTCGTAGCTTACTCCGATTAGTGTTAAGCCTTTTGCAGGTGCGGCGTGCCCTTTTCGTTTAGTTTCAATACCGGAAAGAAGGTCGTAAAACTGCTGTTGTGTAATTCTGCCATCAGCAACATGTATCATTGTCCCTACTAACCGACGCACCAAATGCCGTAAGAATCGATTGCCCTCAATATCATAGATGAGCGAATGACCGTCTTTTTTCCAACTGCTTTTTTTGATTGTGCAGATGGTTGTCATTTCAGGTTCATCCGGCGGAATGCAAAAATTGATAAAATCATGTTCGCCACAAATTGCCTCTGCACAATCTCTTAGCAAAGAGAAAGAGATTGGTTTAAAAGTTTGCCAGGAATAATTTCTCTGAATGGGTGAAGGTTTTTCTAAAACTAAGTACTGATAGCGCCTGGATTTTGCATGAAAACGGGCATGGAAATTCTCATCCACTTTTTTTGCATATTGGAGAGCAACATCTTTTGGTAAGAGACCACTTAATGCTCTGTGAAGCCGGGAAATGCTGTATGAGGGCGGAAGATTAGCATGAGCAACCTGACCCTTGGCATGTACACCGGAATCCGTTCTCCCCTGCCCTACGATTGAAATCTCCTCTTGATAAAAAGTTGACAACGCTTTCTCAATCACTCCCTGTACAGTTCGTCCCTCAGGCTGTTTTTGCCACCCATTGAAATCTGTACCGTCATATTCAAATGTTAATTTATATCGATCGGACATCTATCTTTTCGATATTAAAATTTCACATTAAATCTGGCCACCACTCCCATCTCTTCCCTGGATGTCAATACCGGAAGAACCGCCATCTGTGGAATATTTGATTGGTATTTTGCCCGATTGTAAGCACTAAGAGCACTCACCACCCTGTTCACTACCATCAATCCCAGAATTGCCGGTATCTGATTTTTTACCCGATCAACATCGGAGCGAAGATTATTGTATTTATCACGATCATCGACCGTTTTCCAATTCCATCGATTTTCTGGTTGATCCGCAAATAGCCGATTCCAGTTCCGACTTCTTAATTGATACTCATTATACTCCTGAAGTGTATTGAAATCACTCAAAGCTAACTGAAACGAACGGCTTCGATCAGTGATATCAACTCCCGCTTTCAGTGAAGCTAATGTCTGATATTGATTCTCCAGATTATTTGCCCGCAGAGAAAATCCGAAATAGGAGGCAATAAGTGTCACCTCAGCTCCAAGATGTATCTGACCTCTTGTCCATTGATCTGAATTTGCATAATAATGTCCCCAACCGGGCATCACCAAGGAGCGAACAAAAGCGCCTTCCGGACTTGGGCCATCTTGAGCCTTCGCATCTACCACTTGCATCAAGATCAAAAGAAAAAAAATCAGATAACCAATAACCCGTTTACGCATAAAACTGAAATTTGAGAATCGATAGCCCCAAAATAAAAAAATTAAAAAAACAAATACCCCGTTTACTAAAAAAAATTAAATTTCAAAATCTATACCCCAAAAATAAAAAAAGCGACTCCAAAAATTGAAGTCGCTTTTACATATTTGTTACGTGGCTGAAATATTATTCGCCATCTTTCGGAAGCAGAGCTTTCCTTGAGAGTCGAAGTTTTCCGCCGTGTTCAACTTTCAGAAGTTTCACTTTCACGGTATCTCCTACGGAAAGAATATCTTCCACTTTTTTCACGTGACTGTGATTCAACTCAGAAATGTGCAGCAATCCTTCTTTTCCGGGCACAATCTCAACGAATGCTCCGTACTCTTTAATCGCTTTCACAGTTCCTTCGTAAGTCGCTCCTTCATCAAGCTGACCTGCAATTGCCTGGATTCTTTTTTTCGCATTTTCAGCTTTCTCAAGGCTGTCGGCAGAAATTGTAATTTGTCCTTTACCCTGATCATCTTCTTCAATCCAGATTTCAGTATCGGTTTCTTTTTGAAGGGTTTGAATCACTTTACCACCAGGTCCAATCACCGCGCCAATGCTGTCGCCATCAATTGTCATATTGATAAACTGCGGCGCATATTCAGATAAGGTTTCTCTGCCTGTTGAGATGGTTTCAGCCATTTTTTCGAGGATATGCAATCTGCCTGTTCGGGCCTGTTCAAGAGCTTCTTCAATAATTTCGAAGCTGATTCCCTGAACTTTCATATCCATCTGAGTAGCTGTGATACCATCAGCAGTACCGGCAGTTTTAAAGTCCATGTCTCCCATGAAATCTTCCTCACCACGGATATCAGAAAGTACCACGGTATTATTTTCTCCAACGATCATTCCCATTGCAATTCCGGCTACCGGCTTTGGCATTGGAACACCTGCGTCCATCAGCGCCATTGAACCTCCGCAAACAGAAGCCATTGAGGATGAACCGTTAGATTCTAAAATGTCGGATCGAACCCGAATCACATATCCAAAATCTTCAAACTTTGGAAGAACCATTTTCAGAGCTCGCTCAGCAAGGTGTCCGTGACCAATTTCTCGTCGGCCGGGTCCCCGCATAAATCCTGCTTCTCCCACACAAAATGGTGGGAAGTTGTAATGCAAGAAGAATGTCTTGTCCTCTTCATAGTAAAGAGTATCAACTGACTGTGCATCTTGCTTCGTACCAAGAGTTACAGAAACGAGTGATTGTGTTTCACCGCGAGTAAAGATTGCTGAACCGTGTGCACGTGGCAAATATCCAACCTGTGTCCAGATATCACGAATGTCCTCGGGCGATCGACCGTCAATTCGTCGTTTCTTCTCGAGAATCATGTTGCGAAGTTCACGTTTCTCAATCTTGCTGAGTAGATTAGAAATTTCGTCACCGGCTTCTTCGTATTCCTCAGTAGACGTCAGTTCTTCAATAACTGCATCTTTTACTTCTTTGAGACGAGCACCATATTCTTCTTTTCCAAGACCGGTATTTACAACTTCTTTGATCTGCTGGGCAGCTTTCTCTTCAACTTTATCTTTCAGACTTTCGTCTGCAGCAGGCGGGACAAATTCTCGTTTTTCCTTACCATACTCTTCACGAAGCTCTTCCTGGAATTCGCAAAGCTTAACAATTGCTTTATGTCCTTCTTTGATGGCATTGAGCATCTCACCTTCGCTAACCTCATCCATCTCGCCTTCAATCATGATCACGCTTTCAGCGGTTCCGGCAACAATCAGGTCCATGTCGCTCTCTTTGAGCTCATCAATGGTTGGGTTGATGACAAATTCGCCGTTAATTCGGCCAACTTTTACCTGGGCCATCGGTCCGGCATAAGGAATGTCTGAAATGTGAATAGCAGCGGACGCACCTAAAGCTCCTAAAACATCAGCTTCGTTTTGGCCATCCGATGAGAATACCTGGCAAATAACCTGAGTATCATTGTAATATCCATCGGGAAAGAGTGGCCGTAAACTTCTGTCAATCAGTCGGCTGGCTAGGGTCTCACCATCTGAAGGGCGACCTTCTCGCTTAATAAATCCGCCCGGAAATTTTCCACCTGCTGAAAAACTTTCTCTCAAGTCAACAACTAATGGGAAAAAATCCTGTCCCGGTTTCGGTTCTTTTGCACTTACAACAGTACAGAGTACCATCGTATCACCCATGCGAACCGTCACGGCACCATCAGCTAATTTTGCGAGTCTCCCCGTCTCAACGGATATCGTTTTTCCCGGTGCAAACTCAACACTTCTAAAATCTTCTTTCATAAAATCTATTTTTTCTTTCGTCTAAATTGTCAAATGTCAATATCCTTTTTAAAAGCAAACCGAACAAATACCAAATGGTAAGCTGAGGGTATTTGAGGATAAAAAAAAGGCACGTGTAAAAACGTGCCCAAATGGAGATGCTTATTTCCTTATACCAAGATCTTGAATCAATTCCCGGTATTTAATAATGTCGTTATCTTTCAGGTAATTGAGAAGTCGTCTTCTTTTACCAACCATTTTTAGCAGACCGCGTCGTGATGAGTGATCTTGTTTGTTTTCACTCAGGTGCTCAGTTAAATCGTTAATTCGAGCAGTAAGAATAGCAATCTGTGCTTCGGTAGACCCCGTATTTTCCTCGGCGCCACCATAATTTTCAATAATTTCTTGTTTCTTTTCTTTTGTAATGCTCATTTCAGGTTTATCAATTTTTACTTTATCTAATATAGCTACATAAAATAAAGTTATTTCGAGTGTTTTGCAATATTCGGACTGCTATTCTCTAAAACAGATCGAGTAGCTTTTTCATCTTTTTTGAGTTGATTTTTTAAATCCTCTGCACCATCAAACTGTTTTTCATCACGGATGCGTCTTACAAACTGTAACTGAATGTCTTTTCCATAAATATCACTGTCAAAATCAAGTATATGTACTTCGAGAACTGTGGAATTGCCGTTGAATGTAGGACGTTCGCCGATGTTCATCATGCCTTTGTAGTAGGAATTTTCATAGCGTACCCAAACCGCATACACTCCATTTTTCGGAATAACCTTCTTTTCATTTTGTGATTTTATATTAGCCGTCGGAAAACCAATCTCTTTTCCTCGTTTGTCACCGTGAATAACCGTTCCATTGAGAATATAGTGCTTATCCAAAAGTTTAGCTGCCAATTCCATATCTCCATCATCATGAATGGCATGCCGGATAGCGGTACTGCTCACTGTCTTATCCCCTACTTCCTGCTTAGACACTACATGAGTTTGAAATCCTAATTCCCGCCCAAGTTTCTGTACGGTTTCAATAGTTCCTTCCCGATTTCTTCCAAATTGATGATCGTATCCAATCACGAAAGAACTGACACCAATTTTTTTCCAGATAATATCTCTGACGAACTCTTCGGAAGTCAACAAAGAAAAGTCGCGGTCAAAAGGAATCACAACCATCTCATCAACTCCTAAATCTGCCAACATTTCACTTCGTTCACCCAGAGAACTCAACAATTTTATTCCCGCATCACCCGGGTTGATGATATCCCGTGGATGAGGATCAAATGTAACAATTACACTTCTTGCGTCTTCTTTATTAGCTAAATCAATTACGCGATTTACTAAAACTTTGTGGCCTGCATGAACGCCATCGAATGTGCCAACTGTCAGTACAGTTTTCAGGTTTCTTTTCACATCATCCAGAAAAACAATATCAGCCATTTTTATCTTCGTTTATTCGTTCATCAAATTGTTCAGGATTAAGTGCCTTATCAACAGAAAAGTCTCCAATATCAGTCCGCCTTAACCACGTGATGTGGGCCCGGCTATTGAGCGCAATCCCTAAATCATGCGCAAAAGATCGAATATATGTTCCTTTGCCACAGTGTATCCTGACTGAAATTTCAGGGAGAGAGAAATCTGTAATTTTTACAGAGTGAATAGTTATCTGTCGAGGTGGCAACTCAACATCTTCACCTTTTCGAGCTTTTTTGTAAAGCCTCTGACCTTTTACCCGAATGGCTGAATATGCCGGAGGAGTTTGAAAAATTGTGCCAAGAAACTGTTCGTCAATCACCTTTTCGGTTGCTTCCCGGGTGATATGTTTCCACTCGCGCTCTACATCAGGCTCTGTTTCAGAATCATAACTGGGAGTGGAAGCGCCGAAACGAATTTTAGCAAGATATGTTTTTGGGAGAGCCTGTATTTGCGATATCGTTCGAGTAGCTTTCCCTGTACATAAAATCAGAAGTCCGGTTGCCAGTGGATCGAGCGTTCCTGCATGGCCTACCTTTTTAGCGGGAATTCTGCTTCGCACATATTTAACGACATCAAAACTGGTCCACTCAAGAGGTTTATCTAATACAATAGCAGCACCCTTTTTGAACATACTTTTTTCTGAAAGAGAGCCGCTTTCCTTGTCAATTACTGGCAAATCAGAAAGGGAAATAATGTCTTTTGCCATGAACAGATCGCAGCCTTAAGATGGATCTTTATCAGAATTTGAACCTTTATCTTGGTCAGACCTACCCTTACGTGCTTTTTTAAAAAGCTGCTCCATCTTGTTTACATATTCGGCCGTATCATCCTCATAGAAAAGAAGTTCAGGAATTCGCCGAACTTGGTTCTTTATTTTTGATGCGAGTTGATATCGAATCTCATCCTGAGCATCATCAATCGCTTTGTAAATTGCCTCAGTATCTCTGTCTGGTGAGAAAATGCTAAGGTAAATTTTTGCGATTGAGAGATCCTGAGTCATCCGAACCTGGGTTACTGTAATGAAAGTGCCAGCCGGTTGGTAATCCTGTTGAAGAATCTTACCAACATCTTTTTGAATAACGGAACCGAGCCTCTCAGTTCGAATACTCATAATTCTCCAATTTTTAAATGAGAGTTAAAACTTCTGCTTCAGGAAAGATTATGATCTGCTATCTGGCGTCTTCGAGCTTACGTTTCTCCTCAACCACTTCGTAGCTTTCAAATTCGTCGCCTACTTTTATGTCGTTGAAGTTCTCAATACTGATACCGCACTCGTAACCGGCCTGAACTTCTTTCACATCATCTTTGAAGCGTTTAAGCGTATCGATTTCGCCGTCATAAATCACAACACCGTCCCGAATAATTCGGATTGGATTGTTACGGCTTACTTTTCCTTCATTCACATAGCAACCGGCAATGGTTCCAACCCGTGAGATCTTGAAGATTTCACGAACGGTAACAAGTCCTTTCATCTCTTCTTTGATTTCCGGGCTGAGCATACCTTCAAGTGCATCATGGACTTCATCAACCGCATCATAAATTACACTAAACAAGCGAATGTCGATGCTTTCAGTTTCTGCAAGTTTACGTGCAGTGGAGGTCGGTCGAACCTGGAATCCGATGATAATTGCGTCGGATGCAGATGCAAGCAGAACATCACTTTCTGTAATGGCACCTGAACCTGTATGGATGATATTCACAGAAACCTCTTCCGTACTGAGTTTCTGTAGTGCACCTGAGAGTGCCTCGATAGAACCGTCAACATCGGCTTTGATAATGATGTTCAATTCCGAAACTTCACCAAGTGCCATTCGTCTTGAGAGATCATCAAGTGTAAGATGCTTAACATTTCTAAGTGACTGTTCGCGACGGATTTGCTGTCGTTGATTAGCAATCTCTTTAGCCTTCTTCTCCTCTTTTGGAACAATCAATCTGTCTCCGGCTTGAGGTGTATCATCAAAACCTGTTAACTGGATAGGTGTTGAGGGACCAGCTTTATCTAAGCGTTGCCCGTGTTCGTTTTCCATGGCACGAACGCGACCAAAAACCGGTCCTGCAACAAATGGATCTCCAACTTTCAGCGTACCGTTTTGAATCAAAACATTCGCAACAGTTCCTTTACCTTTATCAACTCTGGATTCAAGAACAATTCCTTGTGCCAATCGATTAGGATTCGCTTTCAGCTCCATCAATTCAGCTTCAATCAATACTTTTTCAAGGAGCTCGTCAATTCCGTCACCTGTGTGGGCAGAAACTTCAGCAACCTGGTTCTTCCCGCCATACTCCTCAACAATTACATCGTGTTCAGAAAGTTGACTCTTTATCTTATCAGGATTTGCACCCTCTTTATCCATCTTGTTGATGGCTACAACCATTGGAACACCGGCTGCTTTCGAGTGATTTATCGCCTCAATTGTCTGCGGCATCACGGCATCATCAGCGGCAACAACCAGAATAACAATATCCGTTGCCTGCGCACCACGGCTCCTCATCGCAGTAAACGCCTCGTGACCCGGCGTATCAAGGAATGTAATTTTCTTACCTGATTCCGTTTCCACTTCATAAGCACCAACGTGCTGGGTTATTCCACCCGCTTCGCCGGCTGCTACTTTTGCTTTACGGATATAGTCAAGAAGTGATGTTTTACCGTGGTCAACATGACCCATAACGGTAATAATCGGAGATCGCGGTTCGAGATCTTCAGGAGCATCCTCCTCAACTTCGATCTCATCCTCAATCATCTCTTCCGCATCAACAAACTCTACATCGAAGTTATATTCTTCAGCTACCAGTTCAATCGTTGCAGCATCCAGTCTCTGGTTGATGGAAACCATCATTCCGAGAGACATACAGGTTGTAATTACATCATTGGATTTTACTCCCATCAGATCAGCAAGATCACTCACAGTGATAAATTCGGTCACTTCAAGAACTGATTCTTCAAGCTCTTCAAGTTCCTCCTGCTGGGCGCGTTCTTCCTCTCGCTCCTCTTTTCGTTGCTTACGACGTTTCTGACGCTTACTACCAACTGTTTCACCCTCCTGAATTCTCTGGAGAGTTTCTTTCATTTTCTTCTCTACGTCCTCTTCGTCTACCCGACTGCTTCTGCGAGATTTCTTCCGTCGGGATTTCTTAGAAGATTTGCCGGAGCTATCGTCGTCGTCTTTTTTAGATTTTTTCTTGTCTTTACGGGAATAACTTTCATCAGGATCCAGCCGATCTTTTCTGCGTTTTCTCTTTTTCCTCTTCTTCCTGTTTTCGCGAGAAAACTCAACTTTACCAAGAACCTTTGTACCACTCAGGCGATTAGCACGCCCGCGGACAACCTCTTCATCTTCTTCGTCCTCGTCCTCTTCTTCAACTTTTTTGCTTTTCTCTTCTTCCTGTTCTTCAGAAGCTTCTTCCTTCTTAGTTTGTTTCTCTTCTTTCTCTTCTGAAGGTTCTTCGGCTGTTACTTCTTCCGTTTCTTCCTCGTCTTCCTCATCCAAATCTTCTTCTTCGGCAACAACTTCTTCATCTTCTTCAGGCTCATCTTCCTCAAGAGATTCTTCATCCTCTTCAGCTTCAACCTCAGCTTCCGTTGTTTCTTCTTCTTTAACTTCTTCCTCTTCGGCTACTTCCTCCTCTTGAGGCTCTAGCTCAGTCTCAGGTTCATCTTCCTCAACATCTTCTTCAGGTTCAAGGGGAAGATCATCAATCGGTTCGAGGTGACTGTCTATGGTAACACTTTCGTTACGGCTGGACATGATTTGATTCCGGCGGCTTTCATATTCTTCTCGCGCCTTCTCATGTTCAATACTTTTCTCTTTATCATCACCATACACCCCTTCAAGCACCTCGTACATCTCCGCCGTGATACTGGAGTTCGGACGATTGGTCACATCAAACCCGTTATCACTCAACGTATCTACAATGGATTGAGTGGCAACATTAAATTCTGATGCTACCTTAAATAGCTTTTTAGGTTTTTGCTTCGTCATAAAAGGGTGTTACGTGTTTATATACTATAAAAAGTGAAAAATCTATTAGAATCTAAAGGTACGATCAATCTTCTTCGTCCTCAAATTCATATGCAATGATATCGATGATTCGCTCAGCTTCCTCATCGGTTATGCGGCCGTCCGTTCGCCGAACCAGTTCCTCTTCATCTAATTCAAGAACTGCACGAGCACTGTCGCAGCCAATTTCTCTGAGAACATCAATCGTTTCTGCCCCGAAGTCGATTTCAAATTCTGCGATGTCGATATCATCTTCTTCCTCAACTTCGCGGAATACGTCAATTTCGCAATCTGCAAGTTTTGATGCCAACCGAATATTCACACCGCCTTTACCAATTGCTTTTGAAACTTCATCTGCAGGAACCAAAACGCTGGCTCTGGATCCATCTTCATTCAGCTCAACCTTTAATACTTTAGCCGGCTGAAGTGCACGTTTGATGAACTCAATCTTGTCATCACTATAGTTGATGACGTCAATATTTTCGTTCTGGAGCTCACGTACAACGGCGTGAATTCGAATTCCTTTCATACCAACACAAGCTCCAACGGGATCAACCCGCTCATCGTGTGAGATTACTGCAACTTTTGAACGATCGCCCGGTTCACGTGCAATCCGTTTCAGTTCGATAATACCATCGAATACCTCCGGAATCTCGTTTTCAAACAATCGTTCAAGAAACAGTGGCGACGTACGGGAAATGATTACCGTGGGATTTCCACTGTACCGTTTTACCTCAACCACTACAGCGCGGATGGTATCTCCTTTTCTGAACCGATCTTTGTAAATCTGTTCATTCTTAGGCAGTAACAACTCAACACCGTTGTGATTCACCAGGATATCTTTGTTGTTGCGAACCTGGTATACATCACCAAGAACAATCTCTCCGATTCGGTCGGAATAATCTTCAAAAATATTGTCTTTCTCAATCTCACGAATACGTTGTGCCAACTGTTGGCGAGCCATCGTTACCGCTCTTCGTCCAAAATCCTGGATCGAAATTTCCTGAGCGTATTCATCATAAAGTTCAAGGTCCGGATCGTGCTTTTGTGCTTCTTCAAGCGTAATTTCGGTTACATCATCTGTAAGCTCATCTGCTGGCACAACTTCACGAATGTGCAAAATCTGAATCTCTCCCCGATCAGCATTTAAAATCACTTCAAAAGCCTCATCTGAATCATATTTCTTTCGGATCATTGTTCTGAAAACATCCTCAAGAATAGACAACAGCAGGTCTTTTTCAATTCCTTTATCCTTTGCAATTTCGGCAAAGGACTGAATTATGAGCTTTGAAATATCGTCTTGCATCAGAAAATTTCTTTAAAAGTTAACAGCTAAATTTTTGCGACAATTTTTGTTTCTACAATACTTTCAAATGAAATATCCTTCACTTCATTTTCATCCGTTTCTACAGATATCATATTCTCATCAACTTCCTTGATAACGCCTTCCAGCTTTCGATATTGATCTCCTTCCTTAAACTTGACTTTTGCCGTGCGTCCTTTGTTTTTCACATACTGACGCTTGTCTGTCAACGGCCGGGACAAGCCAGGGGATGATACGTTAAGCCTGTACTGATTGGGAAAAATATCCTCACCATCTAAGGCATCTCCAATCTTTCGACTCAGTGCTGAATATGTATCCAACGAAACTTTTTTGCTTTCAGAATCAACCAGCACCCAAACCTCGGGAACTTTGTGATGCTTAATTTCAACATCAACTAGAAACGTATCCCCTTGCTCTACAATGGGATAGGCTATTTCTTTAATTTTTTTTATTGACTCGTTTTGCATCCGTATCGCTACCTGTAAGTACAAAAAAAAGTGAGAACCTCTCGGCGCTCACTTCACAGACTTGAAAAATAACCTAAAATGTAGAAAATTACAACTAAACTGGTTTGCAAAAACTCGCTCCCAAAAGTATCCGTTTGTTTAGCATACCATCTTAATTAACATTCAGAATTATCCTTTTTTTGATGAACCGATTGCTATTTTTGTTTCTCATTAGCTTTGTATTATCACCTATTCTATTTGTCTCTTCATGCAGCGACAGCCAGCAACAAACTGAAAACGAAGTTGAAGAGAGCGGTCGCCAATTGCAATTCACCGGCAAAGTTTCATTTATCAAAGATGAGAGCGACACCGTCTCAACCGTGGAAGTTGCTGTGGCTGATAATAATCAATCCCGTAGTGAAGGTTTGATGAATGTGAATGAATTACCAGAAGATTCCGGAATGCTTTTTATTTTTGAAAACGATCAATCTCGAAGTTTCTGGATGGCAAACACTCCCCTTCCACTTGATATACTTTTTGTGAATTCTGACATGAACATTGTTCGAATCCACCGAAACACACAGCCGTATTCCCAAGAAAGCATTCAATCAGATGCACCGGCAAGATTTGTTGTTGAGGTTAACGGTGGCTACACTATTGAACATGACATTCGCGAAGGAATGAAAATTGATATTGAAGGAGTGGATTTCTAAAAAGTTCTTACCATTTTAAGAAATCTACTCAGCATGTTCTTTAAGAATGGTTTGATAAAGTTGAACAGACTTTACTTTTAGCTCTTCAAGTGACCCATTATTTTTAATTGTGTAATCAGCAAGGTGAGTTAATTCTTTAAAATCCGGTTGCTTTTCAGCGCGGTCTAACACTTTCTCCTTTGATACTCCGTCTCTTCTGATTACCCGTTCCAATCGGTCTTCTTCATCGCTCGTTACGATGACAATCACGTCAAAATATTCAGGCCTCCCTCTATTTAAAAGTAAGGCTGCTTCTTCAACAACCATCTTTTCACCGTCTTTTGCTGCCTGCTGGCTAATTTCCAGAAATTTTCTGGCCACGGCGGGATGTACCAATTCATTCAGCTCTTCAACCCTCTCCTCTTCAAAAGCATGACGAATCAAATGAGGGCGATTCAGTTTTCCATCTGCATGGTAGGTCTCGTCGCCAAACGCTGTGATTAATGATTTTTTCAGTTTCTCATCAGTAACCATCAACTCCTTAGCGAGGTCGTCGGCATAAACAACTTTAGCACCAAGCTTTTCCCACTCTTTACAGACCGTGGTTTTTCCTGAGCCAATTCCTCCCGTTACGCCGACGGTAATCATGTTGAGACGGTTGCCGTATTCATCATCAGGTAAGCTTTCATAAACTCATCAAGATCGCCATCCATTACACCCTGAACATCTCCGGTTTCATGATTAGTCCTGTGATCTTTCACCATATTATAAGGGTGAAATACGTATGATCGGATTTGTGATCCCCATTCATTGCTGCTTTTTGAATCCTCAAGCTTCTGCTTTTCTCTTTCTTTGATGTTTTTCTCAAGCTCGTAAACCTTCGACTTTAACATTACCATCGCTTTCTCGCGGTTCTGCATTTGGGAACGTTCCTGCTGACATTCAGCAACTACCCGTTCCTCCGATCCGTCAGAAAGCTTTCCGGTCCAGATCAGGCGAACGCCGGTTTCCACTTTATTTACATTCTGTCCGCCGGCACCACTTGCATGAAATCGCTGTAATTCAATATCCGAATCATTCAGATTCACTTCGATGGTATCATCAACGATAGGTGAAACAAAAACAGAACAAAAAGATGTGTGCCGACGCGAATTACTGTCGAACGGTGAAATTCGAACCAATCGGTGAGTGCCGCTTTCCGATTTTAAAAAACCGTAAGCGTTCTGTCCTTTAATTTCTAGTGTGGCACTTTTCAGGCCGGCAACATCGCCATCCTGGTATTCTGCCACCGAAACATCATACCCTCTCTTTTCAGCCCATCGGGAGTACATGCGAAAAAGCATCACTCCCCAATCCTGGCTTTCGGTTCCACCTGCACCCGGATTAAATGTGATAATTGCATTCCGATGGTCATCCTGATCACTAAGCATATTTTGCAGCTCAAGATCTTTCAGTTTCTCCTTAAATCGGGAAACTTCATCTTCAATCTCACCGGTTACATCTTCACCTTCATCCAGGAACTGCTTATATACATTGATGCTATCGCGTAATTCATCCAGTTCATCCCATTTCCCGGTGATCTCTTTCTCAAAATCTAGCTCACGCATTACTTGTTGAGCTTTTTCGGGATTGTCCCAAAAGCTGGGATCCTGGGTCTGTTCCTGTAATTCTATAATTCGAACGTTGCGCTTATCGTAGTCAAAGATACCCCCTGAGCGCGTCGAGGCGCTCAAAGAGTTCTTCGATTTTATCGAATTGTATCTGACTCATTAAATCTTATTTTCTAAAAAGTTTCGCTATCGCAAAACCCAGAAGTAATCCACCGGCCAATGCAACTCCAACTCCGGTTTCAGGGTTTTTTTCCACATACTTACGAGCTTGTGAATACTCTTTTTGAAGTTCTCCCTGAAGACGATCGCCCTCAGTTTTCAATTTTTTGCGAATATCAGCGTATGTATTTTTAAGTTCTTTTCTTTCTTTCTCAAGAGTTTCTTTCAACTCTTCTTCTTTTGCTTTTAAATCAGCCATTTTTTTCTCCTATTTTTTTGATTAGTGCGTTCAAGCAATTGTGTTTGAGTTAACAGCTTGGTCTCTATATTGTAACTCGTATAATTTCCTATAAATTCCACCATCTTTTCGTATCAATTCCTGGTGATTTCCGGTTTCCCTTATTTGTCCTTTATGCATCACTAAAATCTTGTCGGCACCTTGAATGGTAGACAATCTGTGAGCAATTACAATGGATGTTCTTCCCTGCATCATCTTCTTGCAGGCTCGGGAAACAAGTTCTTCTGTTTCGGAATCAACACTTGATGTAGCTTCATCTAAAATTAAAATTTTTGGATCATAAACCATAGCCCTCACAAAACAAATTAACTGCCGCTGCCCCATTGATAACGATGCTCCCCGTTCGCGAAGTACAAAATCATATGAACCGGGTAATTTTTCAATGAACTGGTGGGCTTCTACCTCTTTGGCAGCTGCAATAACCTGCTCCCTGGTAATATCTTCATGACCAAGCGTAATATTTTCCAACACAGTGCCGGAAAATAGAGCATTATCTTGCAACACCAGTGCAAATTGGGATCGTAAATCCTTTAGAGAAACATCCTTAATATTTGTTCCATCCAGCAGAATCTTGCCTTTTTGGATATCATAGAATCGAAGAAGGAGATTGATCAATGTTGTTTTGCCCGCGCCTGTGGCCCCAACCACGGCAAGCAGTTCACCGGGTTTTACATCAAAAGATACATCATCAATAATCAGCTCTTCGTCTGTGTTGTACTTGAATGATACATTCTGAAACTCGATTTCACCTTTTGCGTCTTCGAGTGATTGTCCCCCCGAACCTTCCAGTACATTTTTGGGCGTATCCAATACATTAAAAATTCGTTCTGATGAAGCCAGCGCAGATTGAAGCGTATTGTATTTTTCCGATAAGCCCCGAATGGGATTGAAAAACTGCCGAACATATTGAATAAAGGCAAGAAGAACTCCAAAGGTCACATCACCCATCAAAGCACGTCCGCCACCGTACCAAACTACGAGTGCCATAGCGAGACTTGCAAAAACTTCTACCAAAGGCCAAAATATGGAAAAGTAAAAGATTGTTTTAACATGGGCTTTACGGTGATCGGCATTGATCCCCATAAACTTTTCTTTCTCCTTCTCCTCCCGGTTAAAAAGTTGCACCACCGACATGCCGTTGATATGCTCCTGTACAAACGAGTTCAGCCGGGCGATTTGATCCCGAACTTCAAGGTATGCGATTCGAACTTTTCCTTTGAACCAGAAGGTAGCGTAAAACAACATCGGGAGAACAAGTATGGATACGATTGTCAGCTCCCAGCTC
>CAYRDO010000059.1:0-13987 GCA_964422985.1 uncultured Rhodohalobacter sp.
TCAATAAACCGGCAACAAAGTAAGCCAAAATTACCGACGGACCTGTTTGAGCTGCCGCCAACCCAGGCAACAGGAAAAAACCGGAACTAAACATAGCACCGGTACTGATTGCGTACACATCAAAAAGTTTTAGCTTTTTTTCGAGCCTTTCTTCTTTCTGCAATTTTGCCACGGAGAATTCTTTTTAATTTGATGTTTAGAAATGGAAGGTGAAAGAACTTTATAAATTGGTTTACATACAACTCAAACTTGTAAAAGCTGTTTATGCAATTTCAATGACATATTATTGATTGATCAACAATTTATAAATGCTTTCGGTGGTTATAGCTTCTTTTATCTTTTTGAGATTTTTACCAGGACGTATTAACCTTGCTGCAACATTTACACCTTTCAAATGATCTTTGACAGACATCTCTTTCGGGCTCAAAAGAATCAATACAATGTCAGCGCGGCTGGATGTTTTTGGAATTTGCAGTCCTTCATTTACCCGCCCAACGAATAACATTTGGTTTTCAACCAGTGATGTGTGAGCATCGTAAAGAACAACTCCCGTCATCATTTCCGGGGAATAATCACTTGAATTTTTTAAAAGACGCCTGAGCAAACGTTTCACATCCCTTTCGGAAATAGACTCATCTTTCCTCATCATTCTCATCAACTTCTCTTCGAGATTCTTCCCTGTTTCTGAAATGATGATTCTGTCTTTTGATATGAGTTTCATTTCAAGTTCTGAGTCTCCGGCTCCGGGTTCTATTGTTGCTTCAGAAGGATACACCGTCATAAAACAAAGGTCCGGGTAACGCTGTGCAACCACACGCGGAAGGCGGTCCAACGCCGGGCGCCATGAGAGGGAGCCCTCGCGCGCACTCAGCAAGATAAAAAGGTCGTTTTCATGAACGGTTTGATCCAACCATTCAGGCAGTTCCGCCCATTTTTCAATCGACTGATAATCTGACTTAAGATCGGGTTTTACTCGTTTGATTCTCTTTTGAACCGTTTCTTTTCGCTCACTTGTCATCACAAATACAAGCTCTCCTCCAATTTGATCGGCCAATAATTTGAGTGATCTGACAGCCCCTGCAAACCCACTTTCAAGCGACGCAAACGGAGGGATCGCAACCAATACGCGCGTAAGTGTATTTAGCGGTTTTGAGATTTTTGAAACCATTACCATTTCATCAATCTCGAGTAAAAGTTGATCTAAAATACTCCCAAAAATTCGGCTTTTGGCTGAAGTGGTTCCATTCCATCCAATTACAACTACCGAGCCAAGTTTTTCACTCACAGCCCTAGAAATTCCCCGCGCGATATTCAAATCCACGGATGTAACAGGATTGACCGGTACTTCGGCAGCCGCTGCGTGAACTACGGCATGGCTCAACAGTTTCTCTCCCCTCGCTACCTGGGCATCCACATCTTTTCCGTCGCGGGCAACCGTTATTGGAAATACGGGCTGCGCAGACTTTTCATCCCGAATCATAAACGCGATATCCATCAACATATCGGATGTTTCCGGGTTAGCCAGCGGAACCAAAATTCGTTGCGGTGTCTCCGAGGGTTCGTAGGGTTTGTCTTCTTCCTGGATGGCAACATCACGTCCATATTTCTCTACCAGCCAGGGCCCGACCAGACAAGAGATTAAGATCAAAATTACGACAGCGTTTACAGCGGTTTGATCAAAAAAACCAAGATCATAGCCCAATAACGTTACTGCTAATGTTGCTGCAGACTGCGGTGTCGTCAGACCAAAAATCACATATCCTTCAGCATTCGAAAAGCCTTTAATAAATCTTGTAATAATGCTCGCGAGGCCTTTACCGACAAATACAAGAGCTGCAAAAAGTATGGCAATCAGCCAAACTTCCAGGCTTGCCAGAACTTGCACATCCACCAGCATTCCAACCGAAATCAGGAAAAATGGAATAAACATGGCATTTCCCACAAACTGTATTCGATTCATCAACGTACCGGTTGAGGGAACCAATCGGTTTAAAAGAAGACCGGCAATAAATGCACCGATAATTGAAGCCAGACCGGCCAATTCAGCCAGAAATGCGGTTGAGAAAAGAACCGCCATCATAAATACAAAATCAACATAGGTGTCATGCTGCATATTTCTAAAAAACCAGCGTCCCAATCGGGGTAAAATCAGGATGGCAGCAATCAGAAAAACAGCGATCGAAGTTGCAAAAGCGGTCCAGTAACCGGCACCTTGGCTCTCCCCCACAGTTCCGGCAATTACGGCCAGGATTCCCAACGAGAGTGTATCCGTAACCAATGTGCCACCCATGGACATGGTAACGGCCGTATTTTTTGTGATTCCCAAGCGCTCAACAATCGGATAAGCAAGAAGTGTATGCGAACCGACAATCGCGCCAAGCAGTAATGAGCTTTCTATCGAATAATCAATCAAATAAATACCGGCGTAGTAAGCACCAATTGCCGGAAAAATATAAGAGAGCGTTCCAAAACCAATACTCTGATTTCTCAGCTTTTCAAACCGGTTCAGATCGATGGATAAACCGGCCATAAACATTAGGTAGAGTAGCCCAACCGTTCCCAATAATTCGATGGTGCTGTCTCGTTCCAGTAGGCCTAAAATACTGGGACCAACAATCGTGCCAGCCAATATGATACCCACCAGGCCCGGCACTTTTATTTTTTTGACTAAGATCGGAGCCAACAGGATGATGAGCATTACCAATGCAAAAATCAGTACCGGGTTTGAAAAAGGCAGTGTAAAATTCAGTACTTCATTCATAGTTCCAAAGTGTTCAAATCCCTAAAATTTCAACTGAACGTCTAAGTTGAGATAGAATCGCCTCGCAAAGTCATCAGTGTCCCCGAAATTATAACTTTGTGATAAATAGTATCATTGTGCAATGTTTGTAAATATCAACCCCAAAGATATTTGTTGAAAATTTAATAATCATTAAATGGTTAAAACAGTTCCACTCCTTTTGAATCAACTACCATCAATAGAGTAATTAGTTTTTATCCTCGTGCAGCCGGATTTCGTACTGCCAGACAGGTAATTAGTCAGTATTTAAGAATCGTTATCTATTTCATCCTTCAATTTCTTGAGATGTTTAATATCGTCAGTCTCACCGATTATGAAGAGTTCATCATCTTCTTTTATCTCAGTGTAACCGCGCGGGATAACAATGCCACCTTTCCGTTTTATGACTGTGATCAGACTTTCACCCGGCAGGTCCATTTCTGATACTTTTTTCCCAATTAGCTTCCTTGATTTGCTTTTAGAGTTAACTCGAACGGTGACGAATCTCTCATCTCGCAATAGAATTTTACGGAGATCACCTTCATCTTCGGCATTTATCCATTTTTTCAGAAAATCTTCCTGATCGATCATCTCTGCGATGTGCGCGAGGAAACGAAGATGTTGAGTTGCGTTTTTCTCTGAGCTCACCAAAAAGAAAAATGCGTGCAGATGTTGGTCATCACTATCTTTACCGGAAATCGACTGACCTGATTGAGGCTTCAACCCTTCCTTAATTCTTACAATAAACATCTCCGGGCTTATATCCAGATCCATCCTTGTATGATTGAGTGAAGCACCATTGCCGATTGGAATCATGCCAAACTCATCCATATTATTGAATGCATCGAAAAGATCAGCACGGGTTACTTCCAGCTTTGATGACAGGTTTTGACATGCCCTGTTTACGATCTCTAAATATTCCGTATTCGGATCTTCCATATCCCAAATATCCGCGCGGCTTATCACAAGTTCGTAAGGGTCTTCTTTTTTAAGCCCTTTCTCCTGCAAAATTCTGCGCATTTCTCGCTCCAAGCCCCCGTCTTTATGCTGACCTAACCGTTCGTGCACGTGGTAAATAGCACCCTGCCGGTCTATTTTTCCATACGCATAATAGTAGTACCACACAACGGACAAAACGGTAACCACTACTGTGAAAATGATTGAAACGGTTCCCATCTCAAAAATCAAAACTCCCGAAGTAAGCATGCCCAACACCTGAATCCACGGATATAGCGGTGATTTATAGCCGGGATCATACTCTTGGATTTGACTCTCCCGCATCACAATAACAGCAAGGTTCAGAAGGCCAAACAGCAGCAATTTAAACGAACTTGCCAGCTTGGCCACCTCTTCCACATTAAAAATAAGCATCAACAAAACCATGAGTGCCGTGGTGGCAATGACCGACGTTGTGGGCGTTTTAAATTTACCGATTTTTGAAAAGATCGGGTGAATCAGGTTATCACGCGACATTGCCAGCGGAAAGCGTGATGCAGACATTATTCCCGCATTTCCGGTTGACGCAAACGCTGAAATAGCTGCAATTACTACTAGAATCAAACCTGCATCACCGGGAAGCCAGGTGAGGAAAACATCGCCCGCAGTGGCCACCGGCGTCAGATCTTCCCTGAATGCCTGCGGATCCAAAACGCTTGTCATCAAATATACACCCGATACATATACAGCGATGGCTACAAAAATAGATATAAACATTCCGCGAGGAATATTTCGGTCGGGCTCTTCTACTTCTTCAGCCAAACTCACCACTTTTGTAAGTCCCGCGTAGGAAACAAACACCATTCCAACCGTTCCAAAAAAGCCCTGAAATCCATTCGTGAAGAAAGGCGTGAACTGCTCGCGGTGAACATCCAGTATGCCAATTGAAAACAGGTGCGAGAATCCCTGGACCATGTAGAATGTCATAATCGAGAGCAGTGTAATCACCAGTATATTCTGGAGCCTACTGGTCTCTTTTGCTCCAAACACATTCAGAGCTCCGAAGGTTAGCGTCAAAATAATTGCGATAGGTGTAATCGGAACCTCAAAAAAGATGGAAATGTATGCTCCCATTCCAATCAGGGCAAATGCACTTTTAAAGACAAGGGAAAACCAGGATCCAAATCCACCGATGCTGCCCATCATGGGGCCGAGAGCTCTGTCAATAATATAGTATGTACCCCCGGCACGTGGAAAAGCGGTGGCCAGTTCTGCTTTACTTAGCATGGTTGGAATCACCAAAAGCCCTGAAACGAAATACGCCAGGAAAACCGATGGACCTGTTTCTCCGGCAGCTATCCCCGGAAGTAAAAACAGGCCCGAGCTAAACATAGCCCCGGTTGCAATTGAAAATACGTCGAATGCTCCGAGTTGTTTATGTAGCTTTTTTGGGGTATCCGGCACAGGTTTACTGGTTGTTTTAATGAATTGGAGTATTGTCCCGTTTTAAACAAGACACGAAATTGATGGCCCTTACAGATTAGTTATTTGAGTTTACACTCTACATCTTATCGGTTCCGTTTAATCGGTTTTATCCAACCCCTGCGCTTTAAAAGATTTCCAAAGTCTGGCGGCCATCCGAATGGAATATCCGATCAACAGAAGTCCGATAAATCCCTGAATTTTTACGTTCAACACGGGATGGAGATCAAATAGTTCAATGACGCTATATTCAATGACAGCAGCTACCACTACAAGGCCAAGCAACCATAAAGACTCAACCATGATGGTGTTCTTTAGTCTTTTCTCCATAACAGCTCATTTTTTGAATGATAATAAGCTTCTATTCTAAACTAATAAATAATTATCACTTCTTTGCGTTCACTTTATCATCACTATCCGGTAAATCGCTTTGGGTTTTAAATGTAGGTTACCCATCTTACTCTTCTTATTTTTCTAATGAATCTGAAGCTCGGAAAGAGCAACGCTTTACAATTTTATGGCTGAACATTTCCTCATTTCCATTACAAGCATTTTTGTTTTTGGAATTGGTGCTCAATGGATTGCCTGGAGATTTAATCTGCCGGCTATTCTACTTCTGCTGATTGCCGGAATTCTTGCCGGACCGGTGTTTGGACTGCTGGATCCAGATGCCCTGATGGGAGAAATGTTCACACCGTTTATCTCAGTTTCTGTTGCCATTATTCTTTTTGAGGGTGGATTAAGCCTTCGTTTCTCCGAGCTTAAGGATTCCGGCGGAATCATAGGAAATCTCGTCAGCATTGGGGTTCTGATTACATGGATCGTTATCTCCCTCTCATCCTATCTCATCTTTGATTTTGGCGTTGAGCTTTCCATTCTGTTAGGTGCCATACTTGTAGTTACCGGCCCTACAGTTATCGTCCCCTTGTTGAGACAAGTTCGGCCATCCGGCCAGGTTGGTTCTATTCTCAAATGGGAAGGAATTGTGATTGATCCGATTGGAGCTATGCTGGCAGTTCTGGTTTTTGAGGTAATTTTAACAACCAGCGTGGGAGCAGCCACAAGTGCCATTTTGATGAGTGTGGTAAAAACTATTTTCCTCGGCACGCTCTGCGGACTCGCAGGAGCGGGAATTATTTATTTCATATTGAAACGCCACATGCTGCCCGATTTTCTGCAAAATCCCGTCAGCCTGATGATTGTGGTCTTGGTATTTACTATTTCAAATATGTTTCAGCATGAATCCGGTTTATGGGCTACCACGCTGATGGGCATCGTTCTTGCCAACCAAAAAGCAGCATATATCCATCACATTATTGAGTTCAAAGAAAATCTCAGAGTCTTGTTGCTCTCCGCGCTTTTTATCCTGTTGGCAGCCCGGGTAGAGCTGTCAGAACTCATATCGAATCTCAACGGAGAGGTACTGCTCTTTTTGCTAATCATTATCCTGGTTGCCCGCCCGCTTTCCGTTTATGCCTCGAGCTTGTTTTCCACCTTAAACTGGAAAGAGAAAATTTTCCTCTCATGGATGGCCCCTCGGGGAGTTGTTGCGGCGTCTATTTCATCCATTTTTGCTATCAGCCTTGCTCAGAACGGATTTGAGCAAGCAAATCAATTGGTTCCAATCGTATTTATTATCATAATTGCCACTGTAGCTATTTATGGGTTACCAGCTGCGTGGGTGGCACGTAAACTGGGAGTTGCCAAACCAATTCCTAACGGACTTCTTATCCTTGGCGCGAAAGAATGGTCCATTGCAATCGCAAAAAAACTTCAGGACGAAGGGATCAAAGTATTGATGGCCGACGCTAATCTGAACAATGCAACACGCGCCAGATCTCAAGAAGTTGAAGCATTTCATGGGAACGTATTATCCGAATTTGCAATCGATGATATAAACCTGGACGGCATCGGAAAAATGGTGGCTTTCACACCGAATGACGAAGTAAATTCGCTGGCCACACTTCGCTTCAGTGAAATTCTTGACCGATCCAACGTATTTCAATTGCCCGCCAACAATAAATGGAATCAGGATGATGATGAGGTGTCCGATCACTTGAGCGGCCGCATTCTCTTCAATAAAGATTTTAATTACACTCGCCTGGCCAATACCATTCAGTCGAAAGATGATCTTCACACTGCAGAGTTGACTGCTGATTATACATTTTCAGATTTTAAAGCCTCGGATGACAACAATGGTGAGAAAATCCCGCTGTTTCACATTACTGCAAATCGTGAACTGCACCCGTTTACAATCGACTATCCAAATACTCCTGCCAAAGGTGATAAATTGATCTATATTCGTACTAAAAACACGAATAGGTCCGGTAATCAGAACTCGTAAGATTTAACTACACCTTCTTTTTTGAATCCATGAGCTCCTCACCAAACTCTTCCGCCATTAACCTTTATATCGACACCGGTGGTACGTTTACCGACACTATCGCTGCTGATCCGGCGGGGAATATCATCAATCGGGTAAAAGTATTAAGCAACAGTGCATTGCGTGGATTGGGAACTGTATTAAATGAGTCAACAGTTGAGATTGAACTCCATGAAGAATTCGATTTTGCTGATGGATTTTTTGAGGGATATGAGCTTCGATTTAGCGGCTTTTCAGATCAAACCTTTGAAATCAACGATTCTACACAGAATCGACTGACAGTTACCCCGAAAATTCCTGATGATCTCCCAAAGAACAGATCCATTCCTGTTGAAATCAAAAGTCCGGAGGAAGCACCGGTTTTAGCCGCCCGGCTGATTACAACCACTCCCCTTGAAAAATCTCTTCCGCCTCTTCAAATGAGATTATCAACCACAAAAGGGACAAACGCCCTTCTGGAACGTCAGGGTGCTTCCACTCTTTTTTTGATTACGGAGGGATTTAAGGACCTGCTTGTGATCAAAAATCAGCAGCGGCCGGACCTGTTTTCACTGAATATTCAAAAACTGAAGCCATATGCGGAAACCATCGTTGAAGTTCCTGAACGGCTGAATTCAGAAGGCAAGGTGATAAAAGAGCTGGATTTAGAAGAATTGAAAAAACGACTCAAAAAACTTCCAAATAAT
Organism: uncultured Rhodohalobacter sp.; assembly: GCA_964422985.1. Classification (GTDB taxonomy): domain Bacteria; phylum Bacteroidota; class Rhodothermia; order Balneolales; family Balneolaceae; genus Rhodohalobacter. The sequence continues at coordinate 8,267 of CAYRDO010000059.1, forward strand.
ATTGAATCTGCCGGTATCTGCCTGATGCACAGTTACCTGAATCCGGTACACGAAGAACAGGTTGAAAAACTGCTACGGGATTTGGGATTTGAATTTATCTCTCGCTCATCCAACCTCAGTGCCACAATTAAAATTGTGCCGCGGGCTGCCACAACTGATATCAACAGTTACTTAACACCGGTCATGCAGAATTACCTGGATCGGATTTCTGCTGTGGTTAAAGGTTCAGCACTGCGCGTTATGGGCAGTTCGGGCAGCCTGATCGATGTTGATCATTACAAACCGAAGGACGGACTCCTTAGCGGACCCGCCGGTGGTGTGATAGGAGCCGCAGCGATTGGTGAACGAAACGGCTTCTCAAAAATAATTTCGTTTGATATGGGCGGCACCAGTACCGATGTATCCCGATACGACGGCCAGATGGATTACATTTTTGAGCATACCGTTGGAGATGCCACTCTCTCCTCTCCCGCTATTGAGATTGAAACCGTTGCTGCCGGCGGCGGATCGATTTGTGATTTTGACGGAAAAAGCCTGACCGTTGGACCTGAAAGTGCGGGAGCTGATCCCGGTCCGGCTTGTTATGGACAAGGTGGGCCGCTGACCATTACTGACGTCAACTTACTGACCGGCCGACTCGATCCTTCCAACTTTCACATCACTATCGATCCGGATGCATCAAAAAATGCATTCGAAAAATTGATCAAAAAAATGAAAGGGGCTGAGGGTTCAAAAGAGATCAACCAAAACAAAATTCTCGAAGGATTTTTGGACATCGCCAATGAACGAATGGCCCAGGCGATTCATAAAATTTCGATTCAAAAAGGGTTCGATCCGTCTGAATATGCTATGGTAGCATTTGGTGGCGCGGGAGCACAGCATGCGCTCTCGGTGGCGGCAAAACTAAACATCAAAAAAGTACTGGTTCCCTCCGATGCCGGTTTATTGAGTGCATACGGCTTGCAGCAGGCACGGCTCGAAGAGATCGCATCCAGACAGGTTTTAAAACCGTTTGATGCTGTTTCAGGTTCTCTTTCTGATTGGTTTGATGATTTAATAACTGAAGCCACAAAAAGACTTCAAAATCAGGGACTTTCTGAAGATGATATTGAAATCAGCCGACAGATTTTATTTATGCGTCTTCAAGGTCAAGATACTTCTCTCGAAATTGATGGAAGTAATCTGGATAATTTAAAAAAACGATTTCAAAAAGAATATGAAGATCAATATGGTCACTGGATCGAAAATCGGGAGATTGAAATTGAGGCTGTTCGTGTCATCGCTTCGGAAAAGAGATCGAAAAGTGTTGAATCTAATTTTGAAAAATCTTCCGAAAAGAAATCCAAAGTGACTGCATCAAAAAAATCTGAGATTATTTACAACGGAAAATCTCAGAAAGCGGATCTGTATTTTCGGAAAGCCCTCAAACACGGAATGAATTTGAAAGGTCCGGCACTGGTTCTAGATCCGCATAGTACGACTGTGATTGAACCGAATTGGGAAGGTGTCTATCAATCGGATGGAACCTGGCAATTTGAACAACTTTCAACGGCCGATGCTACGGGCAATTATGAAAAATCCGATAGCATCAACCTGCAGTTGTACACCAATCGATTTACATCCGTCGCCGACCAGATGGGAGAAATGCTTCGGCGAACGGCCATTTCTGTCAACGTAAAAGAACGTTTGGATTTTTCCTGCGCCCTCCTCGATGCCAACGGGTATCTGGTTGTAAACGCGCCTCACATTCCGGTTCATCTGGGAGCGATGGGAACATGTGTTCGAACTCTTATCAAATTATTTTCCAAAGACCTCAAAGGTTTCGGAAACCTTGGAGGTCTTAACGAAGGCGATGTCCTCATCACCAACCATCCCGGGTTTGGCGGCTCACACTTGCCGGATGTAACCGTCGTGACTCCTGTTTTTGTGAACGGAGAGCGAATTGGATTTACAGCCAGCCGCGCTCATCATGCAGAAATTGGAGGAAAACGCCCCGGATCGATGCCGCCGGATGCAAATAATCTTGCTGAAGAAGGTGTTGTGATTCCGCCCACTCACCTCGCTAAAGGTGGTGAGTATGATTGGGAAGCGCTGGAAAAACTTCTCAAAGAAAATCCTTATCCAACCCGATCATTCGACGAAAATATGGCGGATATTCGAGCGGCGGTTGCAGCCAACTATCGGGGAGCTGAAGATCTCAAAAAATTGGTCGAGAATTACGGAGAGGAGGAAGTACTCAAATATATGGATCGCCTGAAATCGTATGCATCTGAGCGGATGCGATCAACTCTGAAGAATATACAGAATGGCGTTTATGAAGCAACCGAAGAACTGGATGATGGATCTCATCTTTATGTAAAATGCACGGTTTCAGGCTCATCACTTACCATTGATTTTGAGGGTACGTCGGATGTTCATCACGGGAATTTAAATGCCAATCCCTCCATCGTAAAAAGTGTGATTATTTATGTACTCCGATTGTTGATTGATGAACCTCTTCCTCTAAACGATGGTTTGCTTGCACCGGTTGAGATCAACATTCCAAAAGGTATGCTTAATCCCGACTTTCCGGATGATCCAACAAAATGTCCGGCTGTTGTGGGCGGAAATATTGAAACGAGCCAGCGCCTTACCGATACACTTCTGAAAGCATTCAACATGGCTGCCTGCAGCTACGGAACGATGAATAATGTACTTTTCGGGAATGATACTTTCGGTTACTACGAAACGGTAGCCGGCGGAACCGGTGCCGGAGATGGATTTCACGGCGCCGATGCGGTTCATCAACATATGACGAATACCCGCGCCACTGATCCCGAGATTTTGGAACATCGCTATCCTGTTTTGTTGAATCGGTATGAAATCAGAAAAGAATCTGGAGGATCAGGAAAATGGAATGGCGGCGATGGAATCATTCGGGAAATGACTTTTACTGAGCCTGTCAGCCTATCAGTTCTAACTCAACACAGAACTGTTCCTCCTTATGGATTAAACGGCGGTAAAAATGGGCAATGCGGAAAACAGAAAGTGATTCGAAAGGATGGCTCAACCCAAAAATTATCATGGTGGGACGGGACTGATCTCAAAGCCGGAGACAGATTTATTTTAAAAACTCCCGGTGGTGGCGGCTTTGGGGAAAATTAAAAACTCTGATATGTGCTCATTGGGACAACCATATAGATGAATAAATCAGATAGAACTCTTTTCATAATGTGCGGCGGGGATTCCGTTCGAATGGATCAAGACAAAGCGCTACTTGAACTTGGATCGTCCACATTTCTGGATGTGCTGGTTGAACGAGCCTCGAATTATTTCAGTGATATTCGATTACTTTCCGGAGGGCGGGATTACAATCGCCCTTCACTGTCAGCTTATCCGGATGAAATTCCTAACGCCGGCCCGCTTTCCGCACTAATGACCGCCTGCCGTATCAGCAGCGATAAAGAATTTGCAATTCACACCGTCGATGCCCCTCTTATTTCTGAGCGGCTGCTTAATCTGATCGCAAACTTTCAACTGACTCCTGAAAATGATGCTGCCCTCATTCAGGATGATCAAAATCTGCATCCTCTTTCAGGTATCTTTCATCCGCGAATTTCCTCAGCTTTAGGGCAACAGCTTGAAAGAGAACGATTCGCAGTCATGCGGTTTATCTCTTCACTGAATGTCTACTTTTTTCCCTGTCAGGAGAATGAACTGATCAATGTAAATCTACCGGAAGATTACAGAAGGTTGGAAAAAATATTTCAGAGTGGAAATTTCAACTAGCAAACTCCAAATTTCTTTCCGAGATAGCGCAAGCGTCACGCTTAAAAATATTTCCCTTTCCCAAATACACATTAATTATTAAAGGCTTAACCTCTAAACAGATTAAAATTTTTCATACTTTAGATAAACGATCTAAAATCTATCTGCACCAAAAGAAAAGACATATATATTTTCTTACATGATTGATATCAGCCATAAACATTCTACACTTCGGTATGCAAAAGCAGAAGGTGTATTGATCACGAAGCCGGAGGTCATCAAAAAAGTCAAAGAGAACCGTGTACTGAAGGGAGATGTGTTGTCTGTAGCAAGAGCGGCGGGAATTCAGGCGGCAAAACGGACGTCCGAGTGGATTGTTTTTCATCATTCCCTACCGGTAGATTGGATAGAAATAACTTTCGGGGTTGAAGAGGATCGAATTACCGTTACGGGCGAGGCGCGAACCGTTTGGAAAACCGGCCTTGAAATGGAAGTGATGACAGCTGTGAGCGCTGCTCTTTTAAATATGGCGGATATGCTGAAATCGTTGGATGAAAATGTGGAGTTTGGGATGGTCCGCATTGTCGAAAGAAAAGGAGGTAAAAACGACTTTCAGGATCAATTCCCTGAAAAACTAAAAGCCGCACTTCTTTTTGCTTCTGATGCAGTAGTAAATGGGAAAAAAGAAGATCGTACTACATTGATCGTTCGCGAATTCCTTGAATCGAGAAATATAGAAATTGTATCGGCGGAAACGATTCCTGAGGATGAGTCAACCATTGAGCAGGAATTGTTAAAATTGGCCGACCGCGACGATCTTCATTTTATCTTTGCCATGGGAAGTACCGGCTTGAGAGAACGTGATATTCTTCCCGACGTAACCCGTAAAATCATTCAGACCGAAATCCCGGGTTTGGCAGAAGGCATGCGTGAATATGGTCGACAACGCACACCTTATGCGATGTTTTCAAGGGAAGTTTGTGGTATTCGAAACCAGACGGTCATCATCAATTTACCGGGCAGTTCAAGGGGAGCTGAAGAAAGTTTGAATGCGCTGTTTCCCGGATTGGAGCATATCTTGCTGTCGGCGGGGATTGTGTCGAAGAAATGACTGTTTTCAAATAAGCGGTTTTGAAATTACTGGCAGATAATGTGAAGAAAATCCGAATTTCAATAAGAGAAATGACTGTAACTTAGATCAAGAGCAGTAAAAGCCGCTTGAAAAGCTGGTTTTAGAGCCATACGTGATTAAGGAGTAACCGTCCAATCTTCCAGCTTTATCTCATGGAGTCGGTTAAAATGATTTGTATTATTCGTTACCATTGTCAAATCGAATGAAACGGCTGTAGCTCCAATCAATAGATCAAAATCGTCAATAATTTTTCCTGATTTTTGTAATCTTGCCTTTTCTTCAGCATAGATATCGAGTGCCGGAAAAATGGGCAGAATCTGAATTCCACTCAAAAAGTTTTCAAGGGCTTTTTGATTTTTTACCTTAGCCTGGCTTTTAGCGACTCCAAATTTTAACTCTGCTAATGTAATTTCAGATACAAAACAATTTTCAGGACCGACCTCTTGAAGTTTCGATTTCAAGTCATACAATCCCTTGATGTAATAGATGCAGATGTTTGTATCCAGCAGATATAAATTCAAAACTCTTCAATGGTTCTGTTGAATGTTCTGGATTCTTTGATGGTTTCAATCAACTCTTCTGCGCTTTCCTTATCATCCCAACCGCCAAAAGCTTTGTAAAAATCAGACTTCTTTTTTTCATTATCTGTTTTCACAGAATCAGTGAGCTTTGAAATAAGATCTAGTTTGTTTTGTGCACTCATGTTTTTCAACAAAGAGATGTAGCTATCGATAAGTTTTGCATTTATATCCGTTGTATTCATGATAACTCATCTTTAGTCTATGAGAATCGAATGTGGAAACTGTAACTGAAGACCTTCTCTCCCACACAAAAACTTCGTA